>DATDHL010000001.1:0-5211 GCA_036521575.1 Edaphobacter sp.
TCCTCGGAGCTATCTTCGGCATTCTCTTCGGAGCCGTCACCGTCTACGTAGGCCTCCGCGCTGGCCTCACCGTAGCCGCGTCCATCCCCATCTCCGTCCTCTCCATCTCCATCCTCCGAGCCTTCGGCCGCGCCAGCATCCTCGAGAACAACATCGTCCAGACCACCGGAAACGCCGGCCAATCCATCGCCTCCGGAGTCATCTTCACCCTCCCCGCCCTCATCTTCCTCGGCTTCGACCTCGAATCCACCCGCATCTTCGCCCTCGCCCTCTTCGGCGGATGGCTCGGTGTCCTCTTCATGATCCCCCTCCGCCGCCAGCTCATCGTCGAAGAGCACGGCACCCTCACCTACCCCGAAGGCACCGCCTGCGCCGACGTCCTCATGGCCGGCGAGCGCGGAGGCTCCTTCGCCTCACGAGTCTTCCTCGGCCTCGGTCTCGGCGGCCTCTACACCCTCTTCCAGAACGAGAACCTCTTCGGCCTATTCCCCGCAACCCCCAACTTCTCGCCCGACCTCGGCGACCAGCACCTCCTCAAAGGCGGAGCCGTCCGCGCCGACGTCACCGCCGAATATCTCGGCGTCGGCTACATCATCGGCATGCGCGTCGCCGCCGTCATGCTGGCCGGAGGAGTCTTCTCCTGGTTCGTCCTCATGCCGGCCATCTATTTCTTCGGATCGCACCTCGCCACGCCGCTCTATCCCGGCACCGTCCCCATCCACGACATGTCGCCCAGCGATCTCTGGCGCACCTACGTCCGCCCCATGGGAGCAGGCGCCGTCGCCGCCTCCGGCCTCATCACCCTCCTCCGCACCGCCCCCACCATCCTCGCCGCCCTCTCCGAAGGCATCAAATCCATCGGCAAAAACAAGGGCGAAGCGCGCGCCGCCTCCTCCAAGGTTCCGCGCACCGAGCACGACCTCCCCTGGTCCGTAGTCATCGGAGGCTCCATCCTCCTCGTCGCCCTCCTCTGGGTCTTCCTCGTATTCAAGCCCGTCCCCGGAGCGCAGGTCACCCTGGGAGCCAACTTCGTCGCTTCCCTGCTGGTCGTCCTCTTTGGATTCCTCTTCGTCACCGTCTCCGCTCGCATCGTAGGCATCGTCGGATCATCAGCCTCCCCCGTCTCCGGTATGACCATCGCGACCCTCATGGCCACCGCAGCCATCTTCCTTGTCAAAGGCTGGACAGCCCCCGCCTTCGGAGCCCTCGCCATCACCATCGGCGGCATCGTCTGTATCGCCGCCTCCAACGCCGGAGACACCGCGCAGGACCTCAAGACCGGCTATCTCATCGGAGCCACCCCCTGGAAGCAGCAGCTCGCCATCATGATCGGCGTCATCATCTCGGTCTTCTCCATCGGCACCACGCTCAACGCCATGAACAAAGGACTCGAGACCTTCCAACTCCTTCCCCACCCCATCGCCTTCTCACTCAACCAACTCCCAGACGGCGTCCAGAACAACGGCAACTTCACCCGCGATCGCATCTCCATCACCAACCCCGCCACCTCTTCCACCACACACACCGAGCTCAACAACACCCGCCAACTCATCCTCCTCAACGCCATCGGCTCCGCCACCCTCGCCGACGGCAAATACCTCTATAACCCCGCCACCGGTCAGATCGAAGTCCAATGGATCCAGGGCATCGGCAGCGAAAAAGCCGCCGCACCGCAAGGCCGCCTCATGGCCACCGTCATCAACGGCATCCTCAGCCGCAAACTCCCCTGGTCGCTCGTCCTCCTGGGCGTCGCCCTCGTTATCATGGTCGAGCTCCTAGGCGTCCGCTCCCTCACCCTCGCCGTCGGGGCCTACCTCTCCATCGGCACCACGCTCGCCATCTTCGTCGGCGGAGTCATGCGCTGGATGGTCGACCGCGCCGTCGCAAAGCAACACGAACGCGAATCCGAACTCGAACATCAGTCCTCCCTCGAGCTTTGGCGCCGCGACCACGAAGCATGGCTCGCCCAGCACCCCGACTTCGACCCCACCAACCCCGACCACCTCAACCCCGCCACCGGCCTACCCAACAACATCACCCTGCGCAGCCCCGAGGTCGAATCCGAAATATCCTCCGGCTCCCTCTACGCCTCAGGCCTCATCGCCGCTGGCGGCATCGTCGGCCTCCTCGGCGTCGCCGTCCGCCTCTACGAGTCCGCCACCGACAAGACCATGCCCCGCTTCAGCGAACACAACCCCCTCCACCACGACTGGGTAAGCGTCCTCATGTTCGCCCTGCTCGCCTTCAGCCTCTACTACTTCGCCAGAAAACCGCTCGACACTACAGAAGGAAAATAAACAATGAATCAGGTCCTCTTCGCAGTCGCTGTCGCACTTTTATCGTTCGCACCTATCGCCCGTGCCGATGATGCAAGCAAACACGCCAAAGTTAAAGAGTTATTCCAACTTACTTACATGGAAAATCGAGTGCAGCAGACAAAAGCCGCTGCAATGGCACAGGCGCAAGCATTCGCTACGCAACAGTTAGCCTCATTCGATCTTCCCGAAGATCAGAAGAAAGATGCAACGATCTATTACGACAAGCTATACGCCCTCGTAGCTACGAAATATGACTGGAACAAACTAGAGCCCCGCATACGAGCAGATATATGTTGATCTATATACCGAACAAGAACTTGATGGAATTCTCGCGTTCTACAAGTCGCCTGTCGGACAAGCACTTCTCTCAAAAACGCCTGAGGCTACTAACAAGATATTGGAAATATCGAAACAACAAATGCAATTGCTTACTCCGCAAATACAAAAGCTTACAGAAGACTATGTGACCCAGATCCGAATGGAAGCTACCTCGTCACAAAAGAAATAAGATTTGCCATCCCCGGGCGCCGCGTTCTCTCTCGCTGGCCTTCAGCCTCTACTAATTCGCAAAAAACCGCTCGACCAATCCAAAGAGGTCTAACCCGATGAAGCGTCTCCCGTTCGCACTCGTCCTTCTGCTCATTCTTCCCACACTAGCCCACGCCGACGACGCCTCCAGACGGGCCAAGGTCGAAGAGATGATCCATGTCACCAAAATGGATCAGATGATGAGCCAGATGATGGATCAGATGTCCGAACGAATGAAAGCCATGACCAGTAAGCAGACCGCCAAGCTCAACATGTCCGCCGATCAGCGCAAAGTCTTCGACGATTATCAGGCCCATATCCACCAGATCATGGCCGATTCCATCTCATGGGATAAGATGAAGCCGCTCATCATCACTACCTACAGCGAAACCTACACCGACGAAGAGCTCGACGGCATCCTCGCCTTCTACAGCACTCCCGCGGGTCAGGCTCTTATCGCCAAATCGCCGCAGCTCGTGGCAAAGACAATGGAACTTGTGCAAAAGCAGATGCTGGACATTCAACCCAAAATACAGCAAGCCACCGAGGACTTCACCCACCAAATGAAACAGCTGGACTCAACCACACCTGCAAAACCCTAACCCATCTCTTCTCATTTCCCACCGAAACCGGCTACCCCACATCTCGGTTCTGAGATGTGGGCATCGCGCGAAGCGCGACCGCTTTCCCCTTGAGCCATCCGAACTTCAGCTCAGATTCTCCGTGCTGAGGGCCTCATCATGCCTCTCAATCAGCGCCGATTCTTTAGGCTTCAATCCACGCAGTATCTCCAGCAACTTCGCCGGATTGAACGATTCCAGATGAAAGTCAGCCCTCGGGCATCCGTCGAACCCGGGAAAGGCAATGACGACAATTGGAATCTTCGGCTGCATAGCCTTCAACTCCTCGGTCAGCTCCTCAGCCGAGATATCGTCGATCCCCCCATCCAGCACCACCCCATCCACCGCCGGAAAGCGCTTGAATACCTCCAGCGCCTCCTTACCGCTATACGCGGTAAGCACATTGAACTTCGCAGTCTCGATCACCAGCTTTCGCGTCGAGATACTACCCGGAAACTCCCGGTCGATCACAAGAAAACAAGGTCGGATCATGCCGAAGATTATCTATTACCCCGCCCCCGTCTGCCTAATCAGCCACTGCCCTACAGAGGATGCTAAAAAGTCTGTTTTGCTTAAGGGCACAGCTTCAGAGGTTGTGGAAAGTCTCTGTTTTGAAAGGGCGCGGCTTCAGCCGCGCCGTAATTTCCACGCCGCAATGGACTTTTTTCTGCACCCTCCTACAGCCTAACCACCTAAAAATCCTGTCAAGCTCCAAAATGGCAACTCCCCTTACCAAACAAGGCGATTCGCGTTGCCGATTAATTCCACCCAATCCGCTAAACTGGTTATAGAGACTAAGAAAAAGCCCCGTAACCAACCGGGGCTTTCCTGTCTTTGCAAATAAACACCTAAACCATTTTAATCGAATACTTTGCAACATCGACACACCCAAAATCAACACTTTACGAGACAAGTCCAGACCTAAGTCCAATTATTCGAAGACTTTAGGACTAAAAGTACGGGGGGGGAGGGGGGTACCTACTCCACAGGATCAACGAGAACTTTGCGCCAGCGGAAGCGCGAACGAGAACACCGAACCCTGCCCCGCCTGGCTGGTCACTTCAATTGACCCGCCATGCGCCTCCACAATCGCCTTGGCGATCGCCAGACCCATCCCGGTGCCCTGAACCCGATACCGCTGCCCCTGGCCCCGGTAAAACTTGTCGAAGATCATCATCCGCTCAAAATCATCGACGCCCGCGCCGCGATCGGCAACGCTGGTCACAAGCCGCCCTCGCGAGACCTCAGCGCTGATAAAAATCGGGCTGCCCTCTGCTGAGTACTTCGCAGCATTCTCTAGCAGATGCTGCAGCACCTTGGCGATGCGCTCCAGATCCATCTCGACCCTCGGAAGCGAATCCGCTAGCCGCACATCGACCGGATGATTCCGCAACGGAACCTGCACCGCCTCGAGAGCCAGATCAACAGCCTCCCGCATCGAATGCGGCCGCAGATCGAGCTGAATATCATGCGCATCCAACTCAGCCATCTCCATAGCCTGCCCCACCAACCGATCCAGACGGCCCGCTTCTTCTTCAATCACCTGCATCATCTCGTCGCTCTGCTCACGATTGAGCAGCGGATCAGATCGAAGACTGGTAATGGCCGCAGTGATCGAAGTCAGAGGAGTCCGCAGCTCATGCGCAACCGAATCCAGCAGCGCATTGCGCAGCCGTTCGCTCTCGCGCGAAGCCTCCACACGCGTCAGTGTCTCCACCGCGCCGGCCCGCTCGATCGCAATCGCC
>DATDHL010000002.1:0-1889 GCA_036521575.1 Edaphobacter sp.
TTACACCGGACGGATGCACGCCCCTGCGCGTCCGCCGTGGTGGTCGATACGTCTGCGCCGTCAACTTGAATGTGGATCAAGGCTCCAGCAAGAGGATGAGCTTCCTGATCAAGAACTTGAATATGAATGAGACGCGACGACACGTCCTGCGCCACTGCCTGCATCATCGAAAAGGATAAGAGAACGAGGAGAATAGCTATAGAGACAAGGCTCTCGCGATCAGCGCAGTACAGTGGTCGGTCCAATGTGCACGGTTTTAGAAGTGTCGGCATTTGCAAAACTTGTCTCAAGTTAACAAAGCCTCAAACTCATTGGACTGCCTCTGTCAGGGGAAAGCTTCTTTAGGTCAAACGGTTTCAAGCGTGGTTGTCCACGATTTTATCTGCTCTACCCTTCAAGCACCGGGATGAGGAGTGTTTTTTGGCCTCTTGAGCGACTTTGAAAGTCCGGAAAGTCCCTGGGAGACATTCTAAATAGGTCGTCAGTTGAACAGTCATGGGATGAGTTATATTGTTGAAAACGTAAAAAGGTCGTGAAAATGTGCGGGATTGCGGGTTATACCCACGCCGAGAAGGACTTTCTGCTGGAACGAATTCACGAGGCCGTGGCCTCCATCGTTCATCGCGGCCCAGACCAGCAAGGCGTCCATCAAACCTCAACCGTCTCCCTCGGTGCGACTCGTCTCAAGGTTATTGATAAAGAGGCCGGGGCCCAACCCATGAGGTCCGATGACGACGAGTATGCTCTGGTCTTCAACGGCGAGATATACAATCACGTCGAACTACGCAAAGAACTGATCAACCAAGGCCACCAGTTCAAGACCGGCTGCGATACAGAAGTTCTCCTGCGGGCCTTCATCCAGTGGGATACAGCCTGCATTGAAAAGCTTCGCGGCATGTTTGCCTTCGCCGTCTGGTGCGAGTCCCGGCAGCGACTGGTGCTGGCCCGCGACCGCATGGGGATCAAGCCTCTCTACTATGCTCGCCGTGGTAGCGACCTTTACTTCGGATCCGAGCTCAAGGCCATCTTCTGCCATCCAGAGATCAACCGCACCATCGACCCACTCGCTCTCGATACCTATCTGGGTCTGAACTACGTCGCAGGACCGCACACTCTCGCAGCGGGCGTCGTTAAGCTGATGCCCGGATGTTTTCTCACCTGGCACGATGGAGAGATCTCTTCGCACTGCTATTGGAAGGCTCACCGCGCCGACGCCGGCACTTCTTTCACCATGCATGAGGCCACCGAGCGACTTGACCATCTCCTATCCGCCTCGATCAAAGAGCACCTCGCCGCTGATGTACCCGTTGGGATATGGCTTAGTGGAGGCCTCGATTCTTCTACCGTTCTCCACTACGCAAGCCGACACGCCGCTAAGCCGATCAAAACCTTTTCCATCACCTTCAAGGGCCGCGAGTTCGACGAGGCTCGATATCTCCGTGAGATGGCGACCCGCTACTCGACTGACCATCAGGAACTGGACCTCGGCCCCGCGACTGTTACCCCGGATTCGATTACAGAGCTGGCTTACTACTCCGACGAGCCAAACGCCGATGCCGGCGCCGTCCCCGTCTGGCATCTGTCCAGGATGTCCGCCAGAGAGGTTACTGTTGCCCTCAGCGGTGAAGGGGCCGACGAACTCTTCGGAGGCTACATCACCTATCTCGCCGACAAATATGCGCGGAGTGCCCGCATGGTTCCGCAAAGCCTCAGGCGGCTGTCCCTACGGTCCGCCAACCGCCTGAGAGCTTCCAACAAGAAGATTGGCATGGATTACAAGTTGCAACGCTTTCTGCATGGGACCCTCCTCGATGAGCGAAGCTCCCATATCTTCTGGAACGGGACCTTCTCACAGGAACAGCGCAGTCAGCTAATGGTCTCGCCCAACA
>DATDHL010000003.1:0-3083 GCA_036521575.1 Edaphobacter sp.
CGGCCTGCGAAATACAGGAAACGCTCTTCCCAACCCCGATACGATTCAAGAGTTCGTTGTACAAACGAATAACTTCAGCGCGGAGTACGGTCGCACCGGCGCCGGCATTGTGACAGTCATAACTAAGTCGGGCGCCAACCAAGTGCACGGTTCCGTTTTTGAGTTCCATCGCGAGACCAACTTCAACGCAACCTCGCACGGACAGGCAAGCAAGACTCCTCTCCATATCAACAATTTCGGCGCTACTCTCGGCGGTCCAATCATCAAAGACAAGACGTTCCTCTTCGGCAGCTATGGAGGTTTGCGTCAGATAAGTCCCTTGAACTTCAATACCGTCGTGCCCGATGCCCTGCAACGCGTGGGCAACTTTTCAGAAAATCTGCCCACCACCACACCTGCGACGGGTCTTGGTGCATGCGCGACTGCACTCAATGCGGCGGACAAGGCGAACACCGGCTTCGGTGGTAAGTTCTTCGTCTGCGATCCCGTAACGCATCTGCCCATCGCCGGCAACAGAGCAGATCTCAATGCCAACTACAAGGCACTCTTGGATCCTGTCGCTGCTGCTGTGCTGAGTCAGAATGTTCCGTTTCCAACACCGGGACGCACCGACAATCGGTACATCGGAAACATGGGTTCGCCCAATACGACGAACGAGTTCCTGGTCAAGGGCGATCAACAGTTGGGACGCAGCCATCGCCTGACGCTGGACTACTTCCAGTCGAACGGTTCGCAGCTTCTACTGCCATCCGGGTCAAGTCTGGGCACGTGGGCGATCTCCAACTACAGCTACCGCCAGCAGACGGCCAACGCCAGTGATGTATGGACCCTCAATAACGCGGTAAACCAAATCTGGCTCAGCTATACACGCATGAATGCAGGCCGTGCCAGCCAGCCCGCAAAATCGCTGGCTGATTATGGCTCTGAACTAAATGTGCAGGGACCGCCGCAACTTCCGCAGATCTCCGTAGGCGGTTTCTTTACGCTTGGGAATCAGATCAGCGGTCCGGTCGCCGGCGCAAACGTCTACGGCCTGCGCGATGTCTACACCACCACGCGAGGCAAGCACACATTCTTTCTCGGTGCAGAGGGCTACTTAGAAAAGGATGTGCAGCAAACATTGCTGAACGACTACGGCGTCTTCTCCTACGCGAACACGACAGTGCCCAACACCGCTTCTGCGCAAGCCGCCTATGTGAAGACCGGCGTTGGGATTGCAGATTTCCTGATCGGACATCCGAATACCTATGGTCAGGATTCGCCCGACAACGCAAACGCGAACTACTGGAACTGGGGCCTCTTCGGACAGGACGACTGGCGGATGACGCCGCGGCTGACCGTCAACTTGGGTCTGCGCTACGATATTCAGACCGCTCCGACAGATACGCAACGTCGCTATTCGATCTTCAAACCGGGCGTGCAGTCCACGGTATCGCCAACCGCCCTCACAGGCCAGCTCTTTCCCGGCGATCCCGGCGTCCCGGTCGGCGGCGTAGACACCAACCTCAACCACATCTCGCCCCGCGTCGGGTTCGCGCTGGATGCTTTCGGCGATGGCAAAACGGTGGTTCACGGCGCAGCAGGTCTCTTCTTCGGTACGATCTCCGGCAACATGTGGGAACTCCCGCAGAACTTCCAACCGTTTGCTGTCCGCTTTACCAATGCATTTACCCACGTAGTCAGCATGAAGAACCTCTACTCCACCGATGCTGCGGACTTCCCGAATCCGACGAATCCAGCGTCACCTGTCGGCGTCTCACCATTCCCGTACTTCTACAGCGCATCCAATCCGCGGTATGTTGCTCCGTCCGCGCTCACATTTCTGCAACAGGGATTCCGCTGGCCGTACAACTACCAGCTCAACTTCGGAGTACAGCAGCAGCTCAGCAAGGACATTGCGCTCAGCATCAACTATGTGGGTGTTCTTAATCGCAAGCTGCCGTTTGTGATAGATCAAAACGCGCCGGTCTTCAACACGACGACGCCGGCGAACAATACGACCGGCAACTTCAACTGCCGCCGCCCATACATGGCAGTACCATTTGGAACCGGCACCGCCTGCCCGGGAACACTTGTTGCCGGGCAGAAGTACCTGAGCAGCGCATCCGTAATCCAAAGCGGACAAAACCTGAACTACAACGGTATGCAGGTTACGCTTGAGAAGCGTCTCAGTCACAATCTCAGCGTCATCGGCTTCTATGTCTGGAGCAAGACCCTGGGCACCGCATCGCTGCAAACGACCGGCAACATTGGCAATAGTGCTGCCACCGCCCCAGAAGATTATTACAATCTCTCACTGGAGAAGCAGCGAGCCGATAACGATCGCACGCATGTCGCTACGGTCTCTGCCGTTTGGAAGTCGAACTACTTTACCAACTACAATCGCGCCGTTCGCACTTTGTTGAACGGCTGGACGGTCTCGGCCATCGTTACCTTCCAGAGCGGATCCCCGCTCGCGATCATCACTGGAACAGATGACAACAGAGATGGGACTGTAAACGACCGGCCGAACCTGACCACCGGCAGACTCCCGGCGACAGGTATAGCTCCCCGCAGCGCAGCGCCATACAAGTGGTTTGATCCAACAGGCTTCTGCACCTCAGGAACTACTGGATGCAATGGCGTTGGCCCAGGCAATCTGGATGGCACGTTGCGAGTCAACACGTTGAACGGGCCAGGAATGAGAAACGTGGACGCCTCGATCTTCCGCGACTTCAACATCTACGAAAGAACGAAGTTTCAAATTCGTGGCGACGCGGTTAATGTCTTCAACGTCTTCAACCCGAGCAACCCCGGCCTCACACTCAACAGCTCCACAAGTGCTGGTATCATCACAAATGGTCTGACACAGGGGAACGCTGGTGGCGCGCGAGTAATCCAGATTGGTGGGCGCGTACTCTGGTAAGTCGTTCCTGCGTTCGCTTCAACTCTGCATCGCCGGAGTGCGTCGCCCGACGCATTCCGGCCCCGTTCTTCACCCGCCAAACCCACTGAAACCCTGACAAACCCACGGATAAGCGGGGCTGCTGAATCGTTAACCTCCCGTCTGCATCTATTTTGTCACCATGAATCCGTCTCCTGTT
>DATDHL010000004.1:0-9032 GCA_036521575.1 Edaphobacter sp.
GAAGTGGATTCGGCTGAGACTGTCTGGGGCAGCCTTGTATACACCCTGGAGGGTTGTCGAGGCCAACTTGACACGTTGAAACTGCGGTGACTATAGTGAATTTAATCGATTTAGACAAACGTTTGTCTTGTCGATTGATTCTTGCCACCGTACCAGCATTGTGGTGGATGGAATGGTCGATGGAATGGCGGATGCTGCTAAACCCGTTACGCTCAAGATTCTCTCCGAGAATCTTGGCCTGTCCATGGCGACTATCTCGATCGTGCTTAATAATGCGCCGGGCGTGGAGACCATTAAGCTGGCCACGAGGGAGCGCGTTCAAGAGGCGGCGGCCAGGCTCGGATACCGTCCCAATGTTCATGCGCAGATGCTTGGAATGCGTCACCACTCCGATAAAGTCGATGCTTCGCAGGGCCGCGACGAGACTTTCCGCGCTAAGCTCGAGGAGCGGATGCGAAGGCTGTACGAGCTTGAACAGGAGAACGCAAAACTCAAGCGACTTGTGGCTGAATTACGTTTGGGCAAGGCGGCTCGAGCTTCGCTTGAATGAAACCCGCCTTCGCGCGATAAAGCCACGCGAAGATGGGGCACCCGACATCCAGTTTTCACGGCTAATTCGGTCTGGGCGACCCGCCGCAAGAATCAGGCGCTTTTAGTCAGTAGAAGGGGTACATCCGAGCTGGTGACGATTTTTTCGAAGGCGTTGTTGATTGTTTCCTGCGTGTTTCTTGATGAAATATGGAGACTGCGAGTCGCTTTTGCTACAGTCTGGCAAAGTTTGTATTTATTTGCGATGATCTCATTTGCGCGAAAAACGGCTTCGGAACGCATATATTCTCCCGTTCTTTACGGCGTATCAGATAGTTGTTTCTCTGAATTCGCAGGTGAGCAGCAGCGTCTGGTTCGTTAGAAGACCATCGTCGCCATGCGGGAGCCTCGTCGATCATCCGAATAAAGAGGCGACACGTATTGCTGCCTCAGTCAGCTTGCCCGACTCCGAGTGGATTAGTTTCATTCTATACCCCTTACGACATGTAAGTAGGATTAGCCCTGTACGCCACGTGATGCAGGCTATACGCTGTTGCTCACCATACTTCGCTTGCCTGCGGAGAGGGTAGTGGTCTGGACGTTGAAAGGAGTGGCGATCCCGATGGCAATAGCTCAGATTTGGAAGAGTACCAAGTTCACGATTGAACGCCGTCAAGGCAAGACGCCTGGCACGGTGATCTTCCGGTTGTCAGGGCCCTTTACGGCGCGGGACATGCACGCTTCGCTTTCACCGAGCGCACTTCGCAACACGTTTGAGTCGGTGGAGGACGGCGAGCAGCATACTCTCCATATCCTGGACCTGACTGAGGTCCCCTACATGGATTCTGCGGGGCTGGGGATGATCGTCAGCCATCTCGTTCGGTGCCAGAGCAGAGGAGTTCGGCTGGTTACGGCGGGAGCGAGTTCGCGGGTGCTTCAACTGCTGCAGTTGACCAAGCTGGAGGGCCACTTTCCCAGGGTCGCTACGGTTGAGGAAGCAGATCGGGCGTAAGGGCGTGTGAATGGGAGATCGCCATCCTGTGTTTCCGTCTTGCAAGAGGACAATTCATAATCGTTCGCTGTCGGTCAGTTGGAGGGGAAGGACCTGGCCCCTGGCTCCTGATTCGAAGGAGGTCTCGAGGATGGCCATGACGGCCACGGCTTGCTCGGGGGTGACGGGGTTTGGTTGACGACCGTGCAAGGCTTCGCGGATGCCGATGTAGTAGGCAGACTGATTTGATGGGGGAGCGGGCATCTCGATCTGCTCTCCCGTTGCGACGTCGTAGAAAATACCTGGGTCGGGGTCGACGCCAAAGCCGATGGAGTTAGGGCGCATGCCGGCGACGAGTTGCTTCTCCTGAACGTCGGCACCGTACTTTGCCCAGCTTGCGTGAGTGCCGTGAAGCACAGAACGGGCGCCTCCGCGAGCGACGAGAAGGGAGGCGTGGAGAATGACGCGAAGACGCTCGTAGTTGAGCTGCACATGGGCCCAGTCGTCTGTCTGGCCACCCTGGCGTTGGATGGCGAAGTTGGCGCTGATCGTCTGGGGCAGGCCGAACAACTGGACGGCTTCGTCGATGAGATGTGGGCCGAGGTCGAACCAGAGGCCGGAGCCGGGGCCGGTGTTCTCGCGCCAGCGATGTCGGACGGCGGGACGAAAGCGGTCGATGTGCAGTTCGAAGTGGGAGACCTCACCGAGCGCCCCAGACTCCAAGACTGTTTTGGCTGCGAGAGAGCCGCTCTCCCAACGGCGGTTGTGAAAGACGGAGATGAGTCTCCCCTTCTGCTCCGCGAGGAGGGCAAGAGCGCGAGCCTCCGCAAGGGTGACGGTGAAAGACTTGTCGACGACGACGTGCTTGCCTGCGCAAAGGGCTGCGGTGGCGAGTTGGGAGTGGCTATCGTTGGGGCTGGCGATTACGACGAGATCGACCTCAGAGTGGGTGGCAACGTCTCCCATGACGGGATAGACCGTGACCTCCGGCAGATCGGCGAGGACTGCGTCTCGCCTGCTCGATCCGACGACCGTCAGCTCGAGGCCCGGGACAGACTGGATGAGCGGCGCGTGGAAGGTCTTACCGGCGTAGCCGTAGCCTATGAGGCCGACGCGGATATTTTTTTCAGTCACAGACATAGCTTCCTTTTAGTTTTTCGCAGTGCTAAGCCCTGCGTTCCCACCGAAAGACACCACCAAAGACTATTTCAGTACCTCTTAGGAGTATGTCTTGATTCGGCTTTTGGCCTATAGGTCAACTGGCCTAGGCGAACGAATCAAGAGCGAAGCGATGTCACGCTTCGTAGCTGAAACAGGCTTGCCACTCGCTGCTTCGCTAGTTATGATCCGGGGAAATACTTGAAACAGTCCACGCGGATATGCGGAGCCGGGTCTGCCTCTGCCGGTGAGGTGAGCATGTAAGTTCATCTAGCTCATTGCAGACCTCTGAGATTGGAATTCGAGCTTTCCTGTAAGCGCACACGTGTGACGCGCTGATGCGCAGATTTATGAGGAGCAAGATCGATGTCTGTCGAACGTCGTACACGGGTCCGTTTTTATCTCGCTTTCTGGCTGTTCGTTCTGAGTGGCGTCGCCTTTCTCGACCGCACCAACATCTCGATTGCGGGCTTTCAGATCAGCAATGAGTACGGCCTGGGCAACCAGCGGCTGGGATGGATCTTTAGCGCGTTCCTGATCGGGTACGCGGGTTTTCAATTGCCTGCGGGGTGGCTCGCGGCACGCTTTGGTCCGCGGCGCGTCCTGACCATCGGTGTCGTGTGGTGGGGGATCGCAACGGCGCTTACGGCACTTTTGCCCTCGGGCATCTCGCACGCGGTGATGCTGCTGATCGCCATACGTTTTGCTTTGGGCGCGGGCGAAGCTGTCATTTATCCGGCGGCGAATCAGTTTGTGGCACGATGGGTTCCTATACAGGAGCGCGGCTTTATCAATGGCTTGATCTTTGCCGGCGTTGGCGCAGGCAGCGGATTGACGCCGCCCTTGCTGACATGGCTGATCACGAATCACGGATGGCGTGCGGCGTTCTGGTTCAGCGCCGCTATCGGCCTGATAGCGGGAGCAGTATGGTGGTATGCGGCGCGCGATACACCGGAAGAGCACAGCGGAGTATCGCCAAGCGAACTTCGCGAGATTCGCGACGGTATGACGTTCAGACCTTCAGTGCCGGCGCCTGCCACCGATATTCCACCCGCCAGCGCAGCTCCCGTGGGC
Organism: Edaphobacter sp.; assembly: GCA_036521575.1. GTDB lineage: Bacteria > Acidobacteriota > Terriglobia > Terriglobales > Acidobacteriaceae > Edaphobacter. The sequence continues at coordinate 3,752 of DATDHL010000004.1, forward strand.
ATCTCGTGGCGTGCGATCTTTCATCGTCGCGACCTTCCAGCACTTGTGGTGGGATATTTCAGCTTTGGCTACATCGCCTGGATCTTCTTCAGCTGGTTCTTCCTGTATATGGCCCAGGCGCGTGGGTTCGATCTGAAGTCCAGTGCGCGTTACGCCATGCTTCCGTTTCTCTCCATGACGGTCTTCTGCCTGGTCGGCGGGGCGCTGAGCGACCGGCTTACAGGCGCCTACGGGCTTCGGGTGGGTCGCTGCGGCCTGGCATCGGTCGCGATGCTGCTTACCGCTGTGTTTCTTGTGCTGGGCTCTCGGGTACATAGCCCCGGGCTCGCGGGTGTAATTCTTGCAGGCGGCGCTGGTGCGCTGTATCTCTCGCAGAGCTCGTTCTGGTCCGTCTCGGTCGATATCGCCGGACGCAGCTCCGGCGTTTTTTCGAGCATGGTGAACATGGGGGGACAGATTGGGGGCGCCATCACAGCATCCCTGACGCCCTGGGTTGCGCTGCGATTCGGCTGGTCGACTTCGTTCGGGATTGCCGCCGCGCTGGCCATCGTTGGCGCTATCTGCTGGATGACAGTACATCCTGAGCGTCCGCTTGATGCTTGAAAACTGCTTTGGCGACACCGTTTTTACGGGCTTTCTAGCCATCGGTGAAAATATAATGCTGTCAACACCGACATTGGTTCTGTGACCATGCATGCCTACCGCGCGAAGACACACGCTAAAGAATGGGCAGCGACCAGCGCTATCGCGCGTTTCGCAGCCAGTCCCTTCGCGCGGCTGCTGGCTGTTGCCTGTCTGACCGCTTGCCTGACGGGTGCTACTCGGGCTGCGCCGCCGTTCTCCACCTTGCGTTTGTCCGAGTATCAGAAGCAGGACTGGCAGGTCGAGGACGGACTGCCGGAAAACAATGTTCGCATGATCGTGCAGCAGCCGGATGGGGGGCTACTGCTGGCCACGGCTTCTGGCCTGGTGACCTTCGATGGCCATCGTTTTCAAGCGTTGCCCAACGAGGTCAACGGACTGACCAATAATGAAGCGGTCAACGCGGTTCTGCGCGGGCGCAATGGTGAACTCTGGATCGGCACGGATGGACGCGGGGTTCTGCACCGGACCCGCTCCGGCACGGTCAACATCAGTGAGCGCGACGGACTGTATAACGAACGCATCCGCATGCTCCATCTGGACGGCCAAGGGACTCTGTGGATCGCGACGCAGAACGGCATCGAACGCCTGGTCAATGACCATTTGAAGAGGCTCTCCAAAGTGGGCATGATCTCCGGCGACATCACTACGCCTTTCGCAGCGGACGGGCATGGCGGTATGTTCTTCGTCACATCTTCGGGATTGTTTCACTGGAAGGATGGCGTCGCGCAGCGTTACCCTCTTCGCACTTCTGGGATAGGGGCTCCCGTTGCGGCCTACTGTGATCCGCAGCAGCGCATGTGGGTAGGCACCATGAGCGCTGTGCTGCAACTGGTTCCGCAAGATGCTTCAGGCCAATACGACGAGGTCGTCAGGGCTCGGGTTCCCAGTGCGGTGACAGCCCTGATTGGAGATAATGCCGGCAATCTCTGGATCGGAACGCGCCGGGATGGCATCTGGCGGCGTGATTCAGATGGCGTGTCGCACTGGAGCTCTCGCGATGGCCTGCCTGACGATTCCATACGCTCACTCTATTTCGATGCGGAAGAGAATCTGTGGATCGGGATGCTGACGGGTGGGCTCAGCCGATGGCGCAAGGGGCCGCTCGCTCCGTATGGAGAGCCGGAGGGCTTCCATGCGACGTACTCCGCAAATACCCTGGCGGATAGTCGTGGAGATCTCTGGCTGGGAACGTGGGGGAAAGGCCTATTCCGGCGGCACAACGGCAAACTGATCGCGATGGGCCCTCCCGGCATGCCTATCACAACACCTATTCGTGCGCTGGCTGAGGATCGTCAGGGACATGTCTGGGTGGGCACCTGGTTCGATGGGGTCTATCGATACGACGGCAAGGCGTTTCACCACTATCTTCTCGGCGTCGAGTCGCCAGGCAATGCGGTGAGCTCGATTCTATCCGACAGAAACGGAGGCCTTTGGGTCGGGACGTATACCGGAGTGTTCTACTTCCCTTCCGGCGAGCCTGACCCCAAACGCCGCTCCCATCTGCTTGAATCGAAGCTCATCACCTGCATAATGGAAGATCTGGATGGATCAGTGCTGGTGGGGACGAGTACTGGACTCTATCGTGTGCGCGAGGGTAAGGTGCTTGACGTTACAGGTCTGCCCCATCCCTACATTCTCTCGCTGACGCTGGACAGCAAGGGATACGTATGGGCCGGAACCAAGGCAGGCGGGTTGGCTTCGGTGCGTTGGGAGACTGCTACGCCGCTGCCTGCGAACGGTGGTCTGGCGCCTCTGCTGGTGAACACGGCCATTGAAGATGATGACGGGCACCTGTGGCTAGGCACCTCCCGGGGCATTGTGCGGCTGCTGGTTTCAGAGATGCATGCGGTTGCCGATGGGAACCAGTCGCAGGTCTCGGCCGTTGTCCTGGGCAAGGCTGACGGGATGCGCTCGAGCCAAAGCGGTGGCCCCTCGAAGCCATCGTCGACGCGGATGCCCGACGGCACACTGTGGTTCGCCACAACCAAGGGCTTTGTTCACACCACGGATGTGGCCGAGAAGCTGGGTCCAAGCAGCCCTGCGGCTTCCATCACTGGGTGGACACTCTCAAACGATCCGAACGTCTCCGATGCCACGACTGGACCGCGCGTCGATATCGAGGCGGGCCAGCCCGACATCATCTTCTTCTTCAACGCCGCGCAGCTCTCGAACTCGGCGCATATCGAGTATCGCTACCGTCTTGCAGGCTACGACTCGGAATGGACCTATACGCACTCGAACGCGGCGCGCTATCGGAAACTTTCGCCCGGCAACTATCGCTTTGAGGTCCAGGCGCGCAACAGTGGGGAGGGTTGGCTGTCGTCTGCTGCCACGCTCGATGTCCGCCAGCATCCCTTCTTCTACCAGACCTGGTACTTCTACCTAGGCCTTTTTGTGCTGGCCATGGCGCTGGTCGCACTTCTGTTCCGCCGAAGGGAGCAGCTGATGAAGGGGCGCATCGGCATTGTGCTGGAAGAGCGCAACAGGATTGCCTGCGAGTGTCACGACACGCTGATGGCAGGGTTCGCCGCAATCTCCTGGCAGCTTGAGGCAACGGCAAAGCTGTTCCGCGACAGCGACACGGCATCTACGCCGGCGGCGCACTCCTGCGACCTTGCCCGCAGCATGGTCTCGCACTGCCAAGCGGAGGCTCGCCGCATCATCTGGGATCTGCGCGATACCGATGAGGTGACCAACATCCTGTCGCAGGCGCTTTCCCGGACACTGGGCGCGAACCATTTGAAGGAGGCGATTGAGACCTCGCTTGACGTGGAGGGGGACGAGGTGCCGCTGGCTCCGGGCTGCGTGCATCACCTGGTTTGCATCGGCCAGGAGGCAGTGTCGAACGCCATGCGCCACGCTGAACCGTCGCACATCAGCGTTCGCCTCAAGTACGAGGAGGATGCACTGAGCCTGTCGATCCGCGACGACGGCCGTGGCTTCCAGGCGACGGATCGATCGGCCTCGCGGCGGGGACACTTTGGCATACCGGTGATGGAGGAACGCGCACGCAAGCTGGGCGGCACCTTGCGCCTGCAGACGGCGGCGGGCGCTGGCACCGAGGTCACCGTCAGAGTATCCTTCAACGCAATGCAGCAGCCGGTGAACCAGGAACATCACGTTATACGGTGGATTGGGATATGAAACAGATTCGGATTCTTCTTATTGAGGATCATTTCCTCGCGCGCATAGCGCTCCACTCGGTGCTCTCGGGCCATCCGCAGATCCAGATCATCGGCGAGGCCGGCGACGGAGAGCTTGGCATCTCAATGTACCGGACGCTGCGCCCGGACGTCGTCGTGCTCGATCTTCGGCTGCCACGTGTCAGCGGGTTCGATGTCATCATCACACTCCGCAAGGAGTTTCCCAATGCCCGGATCGTCGTACTGTCGAACTATCAAGGGAGCGAAGACATCTACCGGGCTGTCCGCGGCGGAGCCATGGCTTATCTGACGAAGGACGCCAGTGGCGAAGAATTGCTGAACGCCATCCAGAATGTGGATCGGGGCCTTCGTTACCTTCCGCATGTCGCACTTGACCGCCTTGCGGAACGAATGCCTTCCGTCGAGCTCACGCCGCGAGAGACGGAGGTCCTGGCCTGTATCACTCAAGGACGCAGCAACAGGGAGATCGCTGAAGACCTGAAGATCGCGGAGAAGACCGTCCGCATTCACGTGAGCTCCGTACTGGATAAGATGGGTGCCCGAGACCGTACCCAGGCAACGATTTACGCCCTGCAACGGGGACTTGTGCATCTCGACTAAGGCAGACGAACGACCTGCCACTTCGCTCGGAACAGAACAAAACTCGTTCACAAAGGCCCGAAACAAGCGAATCCCGGAGGATTTCGCCAATTCATGGCCCATGTAGGACATTTGACCTAGAACCTACCCCGGCAAGTGCCCGATGACAGATTTTTCGATCTGTAATGAAATCGTGACACTCAAGAAACAGCTCACAAGCCCGTTGCAAACAGGATTGGTCACTCCTGATCACTGCGCATATTTGTGAGACCACAATCAACTGCGTTACCTGATACCCCCCAGATCTATAGGAGCCAAACGTGAAGAAAGCGCTGGTCTGTTCTCTCATACTCTTGCTGAGCCCCTTGTTCCTCGGTGCGCAGATCTCAAACAACACCTCACTCGTAGGGACGGTTCTGGATCCAACCGGCGGTGCGGTCAGCGGAGCGAAGGTGACGGCCATCGAGCAGGCCACCAATGTCAGGTATTCCGCAACGACAAATGGCGATGGCTACTATGCGATCACCTTCATCAAAAGCGGCACCTATAACATCACGGTAGAGCAGACCGGCTTCAAGAAGGCGATAACGCTCGGCGTTCCGGTTGCGGTCGACGTGGTTGTCCGTACCGACTTCAACCTAAATGTCGGCTCAGTGGCGGAAGAGGTAACGGTATCGGCCAGTACTCCGCCGATCTCGACGGACGATGCGAACCTTGGAGAGACGTTCGCAACCAGGCAGGTGAACGAACTACCGATCAATGGCCGCAACGCACTGGAGATTGCCGCGCTGGCTTCCAACGTCACTGTGGGCGTGAAGACCTCCTACTCGGGGAACCCCCCAGGCATGGACTTCAACGGAGCAGGACAACGGGAGACCCAGAACAGCATCACG
>DATDHL010000005.1:0-1898 GCA_036521575.1 Edaphobacter sp.
GCGTGCGCAAGTTGCCCCACTCAAAACGAGCAACGCTTGAGGATGTCGCAAGGGCTGCGGGCGTTGGGCCCATGACAGTTTCCCGCACGATCAATGGGCATCCCTACGTCGCAGAGGAAACAGCGAAGAGAGTCCGCGCAGCCATTCGCCAACTGGACTACAGACCGAATCATGCTGCGCGTATGTTGACCGGCCAGTTGTCGAGATCGATTGGCCTGATTGTCCCGGATTTAGCGGATCCCTTTTTTTCAGTCGTCAGTCATGCTGTTCAGGAGACGGCACGAGAGAGCGGCTATCTCGTATGGTTGGCCGCTTCGAACGATGATCTCTCCATCGAGGCAGCACAAGTCGAACAGATGACGCATCACCCCGTCGACGGCATCTTGCTGGTGCCGGTTGATAGTCGCGACCGCTATCTGAAAACGGTGGCATCGGGGACGACTCCTGTTGTTACGATTGATCGACCTATTGAGGTCGCTACGACAGATTCTGTAGAAGTCGAAAATCGGGCTGGGGCGCGCCTGGCCGTTGAGCATCTTATCGAACACGGCTACAAAAGAATCACATGTGTCGCAACGAACTCACATTTGCGCACTATTAAAGAGCGCATTGCAGGCTACGAAGAACGCCTGCGGCAGGCGAGATTGCCGCGCACTAAGGTACTGCAACTATCAAGCCTGATTGAAGCAAAGACTGCCCTATCAGCACTATTTCGTTCGAGCAATCGGCCTGACGCGTTATTTACTGCAAACAACGCCTCCACCATATGGGTGATTGAGACGCTCCGCGAGATGAATATTGAGGCGGGCACGGATGTGGCGCTCGTGGGCTTTGATGATGTTGATTTCTATACCCTGATCACGCCTCCGATTACTTCTGTTCGCCAACCTGCAGCTGAGCTTGGCAGAATGTCAGCGCGACTACTGCTGCAAAGAATAAAAGGCGATTCCTCTCCATCGAGCGTGAGGACGGTTCTGCCAGTGTCACTGGTTATTCGTGAATCGTGCGGATGCAAGAGAGAATAGGCCTAACTAGTCACGTCTTCGCGTTGGCTGCGCGCGGATCAACCTTTACTCTCCGTAGGGGACCCAGATGTTCTTGATCTGCGTCGCATGCCGCATGAAGTAGCGTCCATCGTTCTGGGCGGTATCGAACCAGTCGATGTCGTAGTTGTCGTTGGTCCAGACCTGCTTGAGATTGCCGATGGAAGCTGTCTTCACCAAGGTCGCGTCCGCCGGATCACGGAAACACCAAATGGCGTCAACATCGTCATGCTCTGCCAGAGTCTTTGCCAATTCAGATGGTCGCCCTGCAACAATATTCACGACTCCGCCTGGCAGGTCGCTGGTGTCGAAGACCTGATAGAGATCGGCAATGATGGTGGCATACTTCTCTGATGGAACCGCGATGACTACGTTGCCTGCAGCGATTGCCGGGAGAACGAGAGAGAAGAATCCAAGCAATGGAGCTTCCGTGGGACAAATAATGCCCACTGTTCCAATGGCCTCATTCATGGCCAACGTCACATTGCGCATTGGTGGATTGTGTACCGAGCCGTCGTACTTGTCGGCCCACGCCGCGTAGGTGAAGATACGGTCGATGGTGTATTCGACCTCAGCGCCAGCCTGATCTTTACCGACCACTTCGGCGAGCTTTGCGGTGATCTCGGAGCGGCGCTGGATCAGGTTCTCCGCGATGTAGTAGAGAATCTGCGCCCGGGTATGTGCGGCTGTTTTAGCCCACTTCTCCGCTTTGTGAGCCGCCTCCACTGCATTGCGAATGTCCTTACGATTGCCCAGAGGGGCCTCGCCAATGAGTTTTCCAGCGGACGAGTAGACAGGAAAGCTGTAGCCCGAATCCGGTCTTGCCTGTTTGCCTCCGATGTATTGCTTTACTGT
>DATDHL010000006.1:0-2739 GCA_036521575.1 Edaphobacter sp.
GGGGCCGTTTATGGCTTGTCCGGGGTACAACGAGGATCCGCCTTGTAAGACGATTCGCAAGCTGACGCAGAAGGTGCAGCAGAAGCCTCCGGTGCAGCTGGAGGAGAGCTGTCCGAAGTGCGGCAAGCCGCTGCTGCTGCGTAATGGGCAGTATGGGGAGTTCATCAGCTGTAGCGGGTATCCGAAGTGCAAGTACATCAAGCAGGAGCTGCTGGATGTGAAGTGCCCGAAGGATGGTGGCGACATTGCTGTGCGCAAGACCAAGCGGGGCGATGTTTTCTATGGCTGCGTGAACTATCCGAAGTGCGACTTTGCTTCGAATCTGAAGCTGGTGGATAAGACTTGTCCGAAGTGCGACAGCGCTTATCTGCTGGAGGTCGTCAACGATAAGGGAACTTACCTGGTGTGCCCGAATAATCGTGAGGCGCTGCCGAAGCGGCGGAAGAAGAAGGGCGCAGAGGAACCAGAGCCCACGACAGCGGCTTGCACGTATGAGAAGAAGGTTGCTGGGCCTGCTCCGGCTGCGGAGATGCCGGATCCGGAGAAGACGCGAGCAGTTGTTGAGAGCGTGGCCTGAATTTTGCTGGATGAAAGGAAGATCTAATGGCGAATGCGGTAGATGCGGAGCTGGTATTAAAGCTGTACGAGATGCGGCGCGAGGAGTCGCTGCGGAAGGCGCGTCGGTTTATGGTCTTCGACTTCAATCCGAAGAACCTGGAAGAGCTGCGGGCGGTTTCGCGGGATGTGAAGTCGGCGAACAACCCACACTGGCGGCAGGTGCTGAGCTATTGGGAGATGGCTGCTTCGCTGGTGTTGCGGGGTGCGCTGGATCCAGATTTGTTTCTGGATTCGAACGGCGAGGGAGTCCTGATCTATGCGAAGTTTCACCACTTCCATGCAGTGACGGAGAAGGAGAGCGGGAACCTCTTCATGCGAAATACGGCTGCTCTGATTGCGAAGTATCCGGCGGCTTCGACGCTGCATGAGACGTTTGTGAAGATGTTTGCGCCTGCTCCGGCATCGGTGTAGGGCAGGCGCTGCAGAGGTTCCGGCGAGGTCTGCGGGTTTCATTTCTGCATCATTTCTGTTACAAATGCGTTGTACGCTCCGGAATCAGACATTCTCGAGAGCTGGCCCGCTTGTGCTTTGTGACGGGCGTAAATTGTTGAAAAGAATGTAGGTAGTAACCATGGCGAAGGCAGTTTGGAACAATCAGACTCTGGCTGAGAGCGAGACGTACGAGACGGTTGAGGGCAATATTTACTTCCCGGATGAGACGGTGAAGCGGGAGTTCCTGCGGCCGAGCTCGACGACCTCCAACTGCCCGTGGAAGGGGCAGGCGCGGTACTACACGATCCTTGTGGACGGGCAGGAAAATCAGGATGCGGCGTGGTATTACCCTGATCCTAAGCCGGCTGCGCGGAATGTGAAGCACCATGTCGCTTTCTGGCGGGGTGTGGAAATCACGAAGTAATCGACGGACGCCTTGGGGCGGCTAAAGCGGGCAGGGTGAACCGGCTTACTTTTCGTGTTCCAGCTCCACAACCATTACTTCAATCGGTTTGGTGCCGGCGTTGACGTCGGCGTGCATGGTTCCGGGCGGGTTGGCGGGAAGCCAGTAGGCTCTGCCAGCCTCCCAAATATGCTGTTCCGTTGGTCCGTCTTGTGGAACGATGTTCATGGTGCCCCCGGTGAGCGCGATGATCACGCGTGGGTGGTCATGCCGGTGCATCGCCAAAGGTGCGTTGGGAAGGACGACGGACTTCCACACCTTCACGTCGTCGTTCTGGAACTGGGGAATGCGCTGAGTCTGAGGAGCACCCAGCTGGGAGTGCAGGACGCCAAAGATAACCAGGGGCAGTGCAACCAGGACGGCCCCACCGATCAGGTAACGTTTCATGAATGGTTTCCTCGGCGGGAGGATAACACGAAGGTGCGGCCGCTCTTTATTTTTCAAGTGGTTATGCGCGGGACGAACTGTTCCGCAGTGCGGTAGGGTAAGGCATGGCTGAGCGGAAGAAGGAAGTGGAAAAGACACTCGATCCGGTGGATGAGGCCGGGTGGGAAGAACTGCGTGCCGTGGGGCACCGGATGTTGGATGGCATCTTTGACCACATGCAGGGGCTGCGGCAGGGGCCTGTGTGGCAGAAGGCGCCGAGTGAGACGCGGCTGCGGCTGGAGTCTGAAGGGGTTCCGCGCGCGGGGCAGGGGGCCGCGGCGGCTTACGAGAGCTTTGTGCGAGATGTGCTGCCTTATGGGATCGGGAATGCGCATCCGCGGTTTTGGGGATGGGTGATGGGCGGCGGCACCGGGGTGGGAATGCTGGCGGAGATGCTGGCGGCGGGAATGAATCCGAATGTGGGTGGATTCGATGACAGTGCGACGCTGGTGGAAGAACGCGTGATTGGGTGGCTGGCGGAGCTGATGGGGATGCCGGAGGGGACGAGCGGTCTGCTGACGAGCGGGGGCAGCATGGCGAATCTGCTTGGACTGGCGGTGGGGAGGCATACCCGGGCTGGGTTCGATGTGCGGGGCGAGGGGATGAAGGATGGGCCCCTGCTGCGGGTGTACTGTTCGACCGAGACGCATAGCTGGCTTAAGAAGGCGATGGAGTTGATGGGGATGGGGAGGGCGAGTCTTCGTTCGGTTGGGGTGGATGGCGGGTATCGAATGAGGGTGGATGAGCTGAAGGAGGCGATTGCTGCGGATCGGGCTGCGGGGGTGGTTCCGCTGTGTGTG
>DATDHL010000007.1:0-4671 GCA_036521575.1 Edaphobacter sp.
AAAATAAATTTCAAAATTGTTGCCCTTGCGATTCGTTGTCTCCGCTTTAACGGGTGAAGGCAGTTATGAGGCTGCCTTCCCTAAAGGAGAACGTCATGAAAAGCCTACGAATCAGTTCTATCTTCGGGTCCAGTCTTCTTGCTTCTGCCCTGGCGATTGGCATGGTTGCTTCAACACCGTCAGCCGTAGCCCAAACTGGCGATACGGTGGTCAAGGCAAATATTCCGTTTGATTTTCAAGCAGGCCAATTGGTGATGCCGGCAGGCGAATATCAAATCTCGAAATCGTCTGAGCACATGCTTCTGTTGCGGGCTACCGATCAGAAGGCGACTGAATTCCTGATCGTTCACGAAGCATATGCTTCCACCCCTCCGACGGGGAGCTCGCTTGTTTTCGATCGGTACGGGAATAAGTACTTCCTGCGGCAGATCTGGACAGCGGGCAACCACGATGGACTCGAATGCACGAAGGGACGCATCGAGAAGAGAGTGGAGGCGGAGAACAAGCAGGATGCAAGCCCTGTGATCGTTGCGCTGAACACGTACCGGTAAATGTTTATGCATGATGAGGCGGCCGTGCTACATAAGACGACCGCCCCTGTCTTTTCTGCTCAAGCCCCTGTCTCTTTTGTTCAAATCGCTCGATTCATTTGTGCCTTGGATTGGACTCTATGACTTCCTCAATCAAAATTCCCGTTGATCACTTTGCATGGGCCGCCTTCTTCAAGCGGATCGTGACCGATTGGGAAGGATTTGGAGCCAATTACCGCTTTACTCCCTCGCTGGTCTGTGCCGGACTTTTCTTTACAGCCGTACGACGGCTATAGGAGCGTTTTTCAAAAGAATCAATAACAAACTATACGAACTGCATTCGCTACTGATGCCCTTGCATCGCTGACCCACCTTGCGGGAGAGAGGGTGGGTCTCTTTTTTGTGTGCCAAGAAGACGTAAATTTGTTGCTGGGCTTTTTAGGTGTAACATTGCAGCGAAAGAAGAGGGTCTACATGAAATTGCTAGCAGAGGCGGGCGTAATCCTGTTTATCATCGGTTTTGTCGGCTTCTGGGCACGCCGAAACAAAATCTTCTGGTAACCCTACCCCATATGCGGCCGTTACTACCGCCGCTCCCATCCGACATGTACTCACCCACAACTACGGGGACACTGGACTGTCCATTACCTCGAAGAGGATCTAAAAACTCCCTATGATCTTGATGATGCTTTGGAGCCGTGTGTTGAAGGGGACTGGGACCAGGTTGCAGTTTCGAGTTGGGCTGCGGTCTATGAGTGTTGCGGGGCTTGCACTGTGGCTTGGATGCGGCTGGTGTGCAGCACAGGTGAATGGGGCTGCTCGGTCGGGGGCTGCGCCTCAGCCCGTGATTATCGATACGGATATCGGCGATGACATTGACGATGTGCTGGCGGTGGGGCTGGCTTTGTCGAGTCCTGAGTTGAAGATTCTGGGGATTACTTCGGCGTGGGGGAATACGGAGCTTCGGGCGCGGCTGCTCGATCGGTTGCTGAGTGAGACGGGTCGTAGCGATATTCCGGTTGCGGTGGGTATCGAGAAACATAGCAAGGGAGGTGGCTCTTTCTCGCAGGCTCGGTGGGCGCAACGGCAGCCACCTCGCGAGCACCCGCAAGCGGTGGATTTTCTGCTCGAACAGATCAGGAAGCAGCCGGGGCAGCTTACGCTGATCTCGCTAGGACCGATGACGAATCTAGGGGCGGCGATTGATCGCGATCCGCAGACGTTCAAACAGCTGAAGCGAATTGTGATGATGGCGGGATCGGTGCGGCGGGGATATGACGATCTTGGCTATCTGCCAACGCGTGGGCCGGAGGCTGAGTACAACGTCGCGATGGATGTTGAGGCGGCGAAGAAGGTGTTTACGTCGGGGGTTCCGCTGTATGTGATGCCGCTGGATTCGACACAACTGAAGCTTGATGAGACGAAGCGGGAGCTATTGTTTACTCAGAGCACGGATCTTACTGATGCGATAGCACTGCTTTATCTGCAGTGGTCGCGCGCGACGAAGAACCAGACGCCGACCATGTTCGATGCGGTTGCGGTTGCTTATGCGATTGATCCGACGGTGTGTCCGGCCGAGCCGCTGCGGCTTCGTGTTGATGATCAAGGCTATACGCGCGAGGAGAAAGGGACCGCAAACACGTTCGTCTGTCTGCAGTCTGACTCGGATACATTTTTCAAGTTCTACATACCTAGGCTGTTACAGCAGAGACTTCATGGTTCTGCGTCGCTGACTCCATAGCGCAGAGGGTGCGGGGTATCGCGAGTGGTGCGGACAACTGGTAGGATGGTCGTCTCGGTTGGAGGCGCTTATGTCTACGCTGGCCGCACTTAATTCTGCTCCTGCTTCAGATCGTCAGATTCGCGAAGTGCAACATTGGATCAATGGCCGGACGGTGGCTGGGACGTCGGGGCGGTTTGGCGATGTGTACAACCCCGCCAGCGGTGAGGTGCAGGCGAAGGTCGCTATGGCTTCGGCTGCGGAGGTGGATGCTGCTGTTGTCGCGGCGGCTGGCGCGTTTCCTGAGTGGTCTGCTCAGCCGGCGTTGCGGCGGGCTCGGGTGCTGTTTCGGTTTCGGGAGATCTTTGAGCGTCGTCTGGATGAGGTTGCTGCTCTGCTGACGAGCGAGCATGGCAAGGTCTTCTCGGATGCGCGGGGCGAGGCTACGCGTGGATTGGAGGTTGTGGAGTTTGCTACAGGGATTCCGCAGCTGCTGAAGGGTGAGTTTACTGAGCAAGTTGGGTCGGGGATTGATAGCTGGTCGATGCGGCAGCCGCTGGGGGTGGTGGCGGGGATTACGCCGTTCAACTTTCCGGCTATGGTGCCGATGTGGATGTTTCCGATAGCGCTGGCTTGCGGGAATACGTTCGTGCTGAAGCCTAGTGAGCGTGATCCGAGTGCTTCGCTGCTGCTGGCGGAGATGCTGAAGGAGGCTGGGCTACCGGATGGGGTCTTCAATGTGGTGCATGGGGATAAGGTGGCGGTGGATGCGCTGCTGGCTCATCCTACGGTGCAGGCGGTGAGCTTTGTGGGGTCGACGCCGATTGCGGAGTATGTATATCGCGAGGGGACGAAGCATGGGAAGCGCGTGCAGGCTCTGGGCGGGGCGAAGAACCACATGATCGTGATGCCGGATGCGGATCTCGATCAGGCGGCGGATGCTCTTGTGGGCGCGGCTTATGGTTCGGCGGGCGAGCGGTGCATGGCGATCTCGGTTGCGGTGACGGTTGGGAGTGCTACTGCGGATGCGTTGATCGGCAAGCTGGAGACGCGGATCGACAAGCTGCAGGTTGGCGATGGGATGAAGGAGGGTTCCGAGCTTGGGCCACTGGTGACCAAGGCTCATCTGGAGCGCGTGACTGGATATGTTCAGCTTGGGACTGAAGAGGGTGCTCAGCTGGTGGTTGATGGCCGGGAGCATGCCTTGGCCAAGGGTGAAGGGTTTTTCCTTGGGGCTTGCCTGTTCGACCATGTGAAGCCGGAGATGCGGATCTATCGTGAGGAGATCTTTGGGCCGGTTCTGGGGGTGGTGCGCACGAATAATTTCGAGACTGCGCTGAAGCTAATTGATGACCATGAGTATGGGAATGGGACTTCGATCTTTACTCGTGATGGCGATACGGCTCGGGATTTTGCGCATCGGGTGCAGGCGGGGATGGTTGGGGTGAATGTGCCGATTCCAGTGCCGATGGCGTTTCATAGCTTCGGCGGATGGAAGCGGTCGCTGTTTGGCGACCACTCGGTGCATGGGCCGGAGGGCGTGCGGTTTTATACACGGCTGAAGACCGTGACCTCGCGGTGGCCTACGGGGATTCGGACGGGCGTGGATACTTCGATGCCGACTTTGGGGTAGTACCCCCTCCCCCGTACTTTTTGCGTAAAGTATTCCATTTACATGGTTTAGGTCTGGACTTGTCTTTGTGGCTTTGCGTAAAGTCTCTGGATTCGCGGGGTTTGTGTGGGTGGTATCTGCAAAGTATTCATTTTATGGTGGTTATTTAGGACGCTTTCCGCTCTTTTGGTTTAAAGACGAAACCCCGACGTTGGTCAGGGTTCTGTTTTTTGGATCTGTATTTAGTTTAGCAGGTTGGGGGTAATTATTCGGCAGGTGGATGTTGTTGATTGGGTTGTGGTTATGGTTGTTTGGGACTTGACAGGTCAAACAACGGTTCGGGCGATGAGATCGCATGAATGATGTACCGGCCATCGACAGATGCCGCTTCAAATCGGTCACCGAAACCCAAACTCGCCGACGAAACCCGGGAGTGCGACCAGGCAGGCCGATTCCGCTAGGCGGCTGCGGTCTGAATCCGTGAAGGGGCAAACTTCCGTTCTATAAAAGGGAAAGTCAAGAGAAACACCTTCCCCACCGCTGGAAATTCTCTTGCTTTCCAGCCCCGTTGAGTGAGCAGGATGTGTTTGACCGGCCGCAGCACTCGCTCGGTTCCTGGGCATGGGCCCAGAGGTTAGGGATTTCTCTCCTGGCGGTTGTCATCGCTTATTGGCGACGAAGCCTGTTCAGTTCCGAAACCAGCAAAGCAGAACGGCGCTCAAGTGGCGACCATGGTTCTATTTGGGACTCGTGGCCCATAGCTTTTTCTGGTTATCCGAGAGGGCCTAGGGTATTGCTTGAGACTACGT
>DATDHL010000008.1:0-10562 GCA_036521575.1 Edaphobacter sp.
CCAACACATCCCTCAACGCTGGACGGTCGAAGAGTTGAAATACACACCGCTCTTCAACCGCCTGCGATCGCTGGAAGAGGAAGTCAAAAAGCTTCGTGCAGAGCTAGCCCAGGCACGTTCCGGCGCAACACCCTCGCCTCCGCCAGCCAAAGACTAGGGGCGCTCCCACGCCCTTTGCGTCTGCATCAGTCAGCTTCTTAAAAAAAGCGACCACATCATCAATATCCGTATGGATGAAACGCCGATGCGACCGCGCCGGCATCTGATAACCCCTCGACAGAACTTGATTCCGATAGCTCGTCCGAATCTCTATACTGAAAGGAAGCGTCTCAACTGACTTTAAATAACTTCGGCACGCAATCTCTGTCTGCCGACGACGAGCATATTCTTAATGTCCAGTAAGCACCTCACGATCGGCATCCTCGCACTCCAGGGCGCATACGAAGCCCACGCGAAGACTCTGCGCTCCCTCGGCGCAACCCCCAAGCTTGTCCGCCTCCCCGCTGACCTCGAAGGAATCGACGGCCTCATCATGCCCGGCGGCGAGTCCACCACCATGCTAAAATTCCTGGAGCGCCACGACTTCTTCGACACCCTCCAAACCTTCGTCCGTACAACCCCCACCTTCGGCACCTGCGCCGGAGCCATCCTCCTCGCCACAGATGTCGAGAACCCCGCGCAAAAATCCCTGGGAGCCCTCGACATCACCGTCGAGCGCAACGCCTACGGTCGCCAGATCGACTCCACCATCCTCCACGCCGAATCTAAACTCCCCGGCGGCCCCCTCGAGATGGTCTTCATCCGAGCCCCCCGCATCACCCGCACCGGAGCAGAGGTAGAAACCCTCGCCACCCGCGAAGCTAACCCTGTTCTCGTCCGTCAGGGCCATATCCTCGCCGCCACCTTCCACCCCGAACTCAGCCAAGACACCCGCGTCCACGAACTCTTCCTGAATCTGGTTCGTCACCACTCCCATTAACATTTTCTTGCGCACCCTCGGAGTGCAGGGCATGATGTACCATGCCGCGACGGCATTTACGGAGCTTTCAAGTGTTAAGAAAATCTCTCCTCAATAGCCGATTTCGGTTGGCTGGCATCCTCTTCGGATTGCTCTGGGGATTGCTCTATCATGCTCATTCACAACCCCCAACTTCCCTCGCGACTCTGCTGCAGGAGTGCATGGACCGCGCCAACGCCGGAGATAGCTCTGCTGCCTTTAACGCCGTTCTCAACCTTGCCCAAGCTCTCGGCAAAGCGCCTCTCTCTGAAGTCAAAGAGGTCCTTCCCCCACTCATGCAGGCGGTCGACGACAAAAATCCCGCCATTCGCACCCTCGCTCTCAACAGCATCGTAGCCATCCAAAGTCGCTCCAACCCAGACCGCACCCTCCGCGGCGACGCCCTACCCCTCCTCGAACCCGAAGTCCCCCGCATCGCCGCGCACCTTACCGACGACGACACCCATATCCGCAGCACTACCGCCAACGTATTGGGAGGCTTCGGCACCAAACCGCCCGACACGGTCTTCCCGCCGCTCATCGCCTACCTCAAACGCGATGACGCCGTCAGCTCCGTCGGTTCCAGCATCGTCTTCCAGCTCGTTCGTCTCGACCCGCAGCGTCCGCCCGTCGCAACAGCCATCATCGCCTTCCTCGACCGACCCGATCAGACGGCCGAATGCCTCACCAGTTCCATCGATGCCATCGCTCACGCACCAATCCAGAACGAAGCCATCAACTCCGGGATCGTCCACAACATCGATGCGCCGCGCCCGCCCGTCGTCCGCGTCGCAGCCATCCTCGATCTCCCCGAACTCCAGCTCCCCAACGAGGTCTTTACCGCCACCCAGGCCCGTCTCCGCCAGATCGCCTCCAGCGAAAAGGAAGACCCCACCGTCCGCACCGCTGCCAACTCCATCCTTCCCTGCTGGACAAACGACCGCCACAAACCCTGCCCAGCCTTCACCCTCCCACCTCCCACTCCCGAGTCCCCAAACAGCTCGACAGCCTAACAACCTTTACCGCGTTATCCTGACCTGTGGCTCCTATCCTCCAGCAGGCAACGTTCTTCCTCGCGCTCCCCTCATGGCTTCCCGCCGACGCCAGCGCTCACGGCCCATCCCTCGACCACCATCTCCTCCTTAATCTCTGGATCATCCTCGCCCTCGCCACCCTTGCCCATCTCATCCTTCTCACTGGCTTCATCGCCCGCCGCACCGCCGCCCCCAAGCACCTCTGGCGCATCGAATACCTTCCCCTCACCGCTCTGGCCATTCTCTTCGCCACCCTCACCATAAAAGCCGAGCGCCTTTGGGCCGCCGCCCGCTACACCGGAGCCTCCCCCGCCGCCCTGCAAGTCGAGGTCACCGGCATGCAATTCGCCTGGTACGTCCGCTACCCCGGCCCCGACGCCATCTTCGGCATCACCAGACCGCAACTCGTAGCCCCCGGCGAAGGCAACCCCGTAGGCCTCGACCCCACTGACCCTCACAGTGCCGACGATATCGTTACCTCAGAACTAGTCCTCCCTTCCAACCGCGAAGTAGACCTCCGCCTCCGAGCTCAGGACGTCATCCACGGCTTCTCCATCCCCGAGCTCCGCCTCAAACAAAACGCCGTCCCCGGTCAGACCATCCACATCCACTTCACCCCAACCACCCCTGGCACCTACGCCATCCTCTGCACCCAACTCTGCGGATTAGGCCACTACCGCATGAACGCCACCCTCCGCATCCTCCCTTCACCCGAGTTCACCCAATGGCTAACCTCCCACCATCAACCAGAGGTCCAGCCATGACCCCAAACAACCCAACCAACCCACAGCAGCCAAACCCCGCCACAAAACCCCTCTTCCCTCCTCCCTCTTCCCTCTTCCCTCGCCTCACCGACCACCGCACCATCGGCCTCCAATACCTCGGCCTCGCCTTCATCTCCGTCACCATTGGAACCCTCCTCTCGCTCCTCATGCGAATCCACCTCGTCTGGCCCGCATGGCCGCTCCCTCTCCACGGCCCCATCCTGCCAGAAGACTATCTCGCTCTCGTCACGATCCACGGCACCATCATGCTCTTCTTCGTCCTCACGACAGCCCCGCAGGCAGGCTTCGGCAACCTGATCCTCCCCGCCCAAATCGGCGCCCGCGGCATGGCCTTCCCCATAATGAACGCCGCCAGCTTCTGGCTCACCGCACTCGCACTCATCATTCTCCTAAGCTCCACCTTCGTCCCCGGAGGCTCCCCCATCTCCGGCTGGACCGCCTACCCGCCCCTCAGCGCAGTAGCAAGCGCAGGCCCCGGCCAAGCCCTCGGCATGGACCTCTGGCTAGCCAGCATCGCTCTCTTCGCCGTCGCGTCCACGATCAGCTCCATCAACACCCTCACCACCATCATCAAAAACCGCTGCGAAGGAATGACCTGGGACCGCCTCCCCCTCACCGTCTGGGGATGGTTCACCGCCGCGATCCTCAGCATCATCGCCTTCTCCGTCCTCCTCGCCGCGCTCCTCATGCTCTTTTGCGACCGCCACGCCGGAACCAGCTTCTTCCTCCCCGCCGGCAACCTCGTCAACGGAGTCCTCCACACTAAAGGCAACGGCACCCCGCTCCTCTGGCTCCATCTCTTCTGGTTCTTCGGACACCCCGAGGTCTACATCGCCATCCTCCCCGGCCTGGGCCTCACCTCGATGCTCCTGGCCAACTTCAGCCACCGCCGAGTCTTCGCCTACCGCACCATGATCACGACCACCCTCCTCATCGGCTTCCTCGGCATCCTCCTCTGGGGACACCACATGTTCGTCGCCGGCCTCAACCCCTTCGCCAGCTCCGCCTTCTCCGTCACCACCATCGCCATCGCCCTCCCAGCCTCCGCGAAAGTTCTAAGCTGGCTGGCCACCGTCTGGCGTTCGAAGCCCCAATACACCACCGCAATGCTCTTCTCCCTCGGCTTCGTCTCCCTCTTTATCACCGGAGGCCTCACCGGCCCCATCCTCGCCCAGCCAATTCTGGATGAGTACCTCCACAACACCCTCTTCGTCGTCGCCCACTTCCACCTCATCATGGCGATGGCCGGCATCTTCGCTCTCTTCGCCGGCACCTATTACTGGTTCCCTCTCATCACCGCCCGAAACGGCAAATCCGGCCGCCTCATGTCCGAACCCTTGGGCTGCCTCCACTTCTGGCTCACCCTCCTCGGAGCCTACGCCACCTTCCTCCCCATGCACCTCACCGGACTCGCCGGAGAACCCCGCCACTACTCCCAACTCACCGGAGTTCCCGGCCCGGGAGGATCACTCAGCCCCGCAGGCAACCTCCTTAGCGCAACCCTCCCCCTCAACCGGTTCATCACCTACGCAGCCATCTTCCTGGCCACAACCCAAGTCCTCTTCTTCATAAACCTCATCCGAAGCTTCCGCAGCGGAACTCCCGCCCCGCAGAACCCCTGGCAAGCCACGACACTAGAATGGCACCCGGCCTTGCACCCAAACGCGCCCCTCGAAGCATCTGAAACTAAGATCCTCGTTCATCGTCCACCATGTCAGTACCTATTTGCCTCAAACGCGTCTCTCCCACAGTGGGCCGAGACCGCAGACACAAAAGACACAAAACCGGAGTAAGCTCTTCTCAGCGTCAGCGCCTGCAATGAAAGGCCGCCATGCCGTCCACCATTACGCCGATCAACACGGAGCGGGACAAAAAACGCCGGATCGAAGATCACGACCACGGCTCAGGCCGCCGTCCGCCAACCGACAAGCGCACCGGCGGAGGCGGCGACAACAACGACAATTGGAACGAACGCTCCGGCAACAAAGGCCCACGCGAGCGCCTCAGCCGCTACCGCCTCGGACTCTTCTGCGCCCTCGCTGGCGACCTTATGTTCTTCGTCGCCCTGGTCAGCGCCTTCTTCGTTTCACAGTCCACAGGCCGCTATAACGTCTACAACCAGTTCGTCAACGAGTGGCTCCCCACCGTCATCCCGCCCATCCTCTGGCTCAACACCGCCATCCTTCTCCTCAGCACCGTCACCATCGAGATCGCCCGTCGCCACATGTTCCGCGAAAACGACGTCATGGACGAGTGGCTAGGTCTCGGCAAGCCCATCACCCGCCGCGCCTTCCCCTGGATCGCCTCCACCACCCTTCTCGGCCTCGTATTCCTCACCGGACAGGCGCTCGCCTGGCACCAGCTGGCCCTCCAGCACGTCTTCTTCAAATCGAACCCGAGCAGCCACTTCTTCTATCTCATCACCTACACCCACGCCATCCATCTCTTCCTGGGCATCGGCGCCCTCGCCACCGCCCTCATCGCACTCAAAGTCTCCCGCTCCTTAGAGACCCGCCAGATCCTCGTCGACTGCGCCGCCTGGTACTGGCACACCATGGGCCTCTTCTGGATCTTCCTCTTCGCCCTCCTGGCCTTCTTCCAGTGAGCCTCCACACCGCAATCCTCGGCCTCTCGCTCGCCGCAGCACTCATCGCACCCATCCCATCTCACGCTCAGGGCTGCGCCCAATGCCGCGACAACGCCGCCGCAACTCCCCCATCCACCCAGCGAGCCTACCGCCGAGCGATCATCCTCCTCACCGTCACCGCGAGCGGTATCTTTCTCGCTACAATAACGGTCTTGAAGCAACACCGCTAACGGAGCGTCCGAACAATCTTGCCAGAAGAAGCACCCAACGCGCCGCCCGAACAACCCCCACGAAACCGAGGTCTCCTCTTCCCCTGGCTGCTCGCCGCCTGCGTCTTCACTGTCTCAATCATCGCCGCCATGGCCACAATGGTCCGAGGCATGACCTATGCCAGAGCCAACCAGGGCGCCCTTCCCGACTGGTATCATCCACTCCTGACGCTCAGCCAGTACGGACTCTTCCTAAGCACCGCCGCCATCCTCATCCTCGTCTTCATCTCCTTCCGCCGAGCCTTCAAAAATAAATAAACCAATCTACCGTTGCCGTTGTTGTTGCTTTTGCCGTTGTTGTTGCCTTTGCTGTTGTCCTTGCCGTTGCATTTGCTTTTTTTTGCTTGTCATCCCCGCAGGGGATCTGCTTCTGTCGTTGCCGTTGCCTTTCCCTCAACCCAACCCCAAATTTGTCATTTCGACCGGAGCAACGGACAGTCTTACCGTCCGTTGCGTAGTGGAGAAACCCGCTTCTCACCCATACCGTCAACCAACCGAAGACCCTCGCTTTGCCAGTCAAAATCGGTGCAATCGGTGAAAATCGGTGTTAAGCCTTTACACCCACAACCGCCCGCCGCAAAGCAGCCCGAGCAAGCAGCCGTGTCGAATCCAGCGTAGGCAGCGGAGAATTCGAATCATTCATAATCAGCGGAATCTCCGTACACCCCAGCACAACAGCATCGCAACCCTCACCCTTCATCCTCCCAATCACTCCCTGAAAGGTAGCAACCGCCTCCGGTTTGAACACACCGTAAACCAGCTCATCCATAATGATGCGACTGATCTCCGCGCGTTCGTCCGCATCCGGACGAACATACTCCAGCCCACGCTCCGCAAGCTTCTCCGGATAGACCTCGCTCTCAACCAGCCAGCGAGTCCCCGTCAGCCCAATCCGCCGAAACCCACGCCCAACAGCCTGCGCAGCCACCACCTCGGCAATATGCAGCCAGGGCAGCGGCGATCGCCCCTCAACAAATGGCAACGCCTGATGGATCGTATTGTCGGGACAGATCAAAAAATCTGCCCCAATCTTCGCAAGCTTATCCGCAGAGGAGAGCATCAAATCACCCACGCCCTGCCAATCCCCGCGATAGATGCACTTCATATACTCGCCAAGCGAGTGCGTATGCATCGAAACCTCAGGATGATCATGCGCCCCGCAATACTCCGCCCCCTCCACGCAGATAGTCCGATAGCAAAGCGCCGCACCCTCTGCCGAACAGGCAACAATCCCAATATGCTTAGGCATACCTCGATTCTACAAATCCCACCGCAGCGGAGAAACCCGTTTCTCTACCAACACCGCCAAGCCAGCCATGAGCCGTTGCTTTTCTTGCTTGTCCTCCCGTAGGGAATCTGCTTCTGTCGTTGCAGTTGGTCTTTGCCTTTTCTATCACCCCAGACAAACCCTGTCATTTCGACCGGAGGCGGCGCACTTGCCGCCGCAGCGGAGAAACCCGCTTCTCTACCAACACCGCAAAACCAGCCAAGAGCCATTGCTTTTGCTGTTGTTCTTGCCGTCATTCTGAGTCGAAGGGGAAGAATCCCCGTATTTCGCGTGGGGAGCGAAGCTACCCCGAGCACACCCATCCCCAAAAAGTCACCCAACTCATAAAGCTCGAATTCGTTCCGTTCTTAAATGGAGAAACCGGAATGGAATATCCACCCCGGTCCCTTAGTCCACTGAATTCCGAACTAACGCCGCTTCTTCACCACAGCTTTGGCCACAACCTTCTTGGCAGGAGCCTTCTTAACCACTTTAGCCGGAGCCTTCTTCGCCGGCACCTTAGCCACAACCTTCTTAGCAGGCGTCTTTACCGGATGCTTCGCCGCATGAGCCGGAGCAGTAGCTTTGGCTGGAGCCTTCTTCGCCGGAGCCTTAGCCGCAACCTTCTTTGCAGGCGCCTTTGACGGATGCTTCGCCGCATGAGCCGGAGCCTTCTTCACCGGAGCCTTAGCCGCAACCTTCTTCGCCGGAGCCTTCACCGGAGCCGCAGCCTTTGCAGGCCCAGGAGCCGTCTTCGACGCAACCTTGGCCGGAACAACAGCCTTTGCCGGAGCTTCCTTCTTAGGCACCGACTTTACCGGAGCAGCACCCGCTTCTGCCGTCGGCAACGCACCTTCCGGCACAACAGCCGCTTCGCCGTTCGCTGCAACCACAGCAGCCTTCTTCCGGCTCTTAGCTGGCTTGGCATCTTTCTTCGCTGCACGAGGCCGGCGCAGATGAACCGGCGGCGGCGGAGCAGGCGGCGAGTAAGGCTCCAGATATGCCTTCATCTCTTCCACTGTTCCCAGCTTGTTATCCATCAACTCAAAGAAAAGCTTGTCGAGCAGCTCGTCGTACACCGGCAGCTCCGGAACGATCCGCATCTCCTGCATGAGCGTGTACGGCAGCTTCTGCTTCGCCTGCGGCCACTCGTTATAGAACGCCTTGAACTTAGCCTGAATCGGCCCGCTCTTGGTCGTATGAGCCACCCAGAGAATCGACTCCGGCTTAGCCGAGTGCAGCAGCTTCCACGCCTGCGAAGGCAACGCCGCTCCTTTGCCGCCAAGCTCCGCAGCAAACGCCTTGCCCTCACCCTCCAACGCCTCAATCTCATGCACAAAGCCCTGCCGCGCAAAGCTCTTCTTCAGCGCCGATACTTCCTTCGGAGCCAGCTTTGCGGTCAGCAGCGGGAAGTTTGCCGCCGAAGCCTCCGCATGGATGCCCTGCATCTGCAACTGCATCTGCGCGTCTCGCAGCCGGTCCAACTCCGCCACATTCGCCTTGGCCGACGACAACGCCGGGAACAGGTGCTTCACCCACCCCTCCGCCTCCAGCCGCCTCAGCACCCGTAGCGGGTCTTCCTCGTGGAAGATCTCTTCGGTCTCATAGCCGCGCTCAAACGCCCCCATGGCCGAGATGTACTCTTCCTGCTTGCCCGTCTCGTACCGGCCCTGGGTCTTCTCGTCCATCTGCCAGCCCAGCCGAGCCATAAACCGAACCGCACGGATCATCCGCACCGGGTCCTCAATGAACCCGTAGTTGCTCACCAGCCGCAACTCCCGGTTTTCGATGTCCGCCACCCCATTCAGCGGGTCCAGCAGCAGCCCATAAGACGACCCCATCGCATCCGACCCCTGGTTCAGCGACAGCGCCATAGCATTGGCCGTAAAGTCCCGCCGCCTCAAGTCCTCGAGAATCGTCGCAGCCTTCACGACCGGCTTACCCGGCTTCGGATAAGTGACCGACAAAGTGCTGCCTATTTCCATGTGCACACCACCCGGAAACCGCACGTAGAACGCCTGCATCGGCTCCGATTCTCCGGTGATGACAGCGCCAGCTTTCTCTATATCTTTCTTTAACTTGAAAGCATTTCCTTGAACCACTACATCCAAATCGCGCACCGGCGACCCGCTCGTCAGGTCCCTTACCGCCCCACCCACAAGAAACAGGTTAAGTCCTTTAGAACGAGCAATATCCTGCACCTTCGCAAGCGCCGCCTGCTGACTTTTAGACAGACGATTTTCAAGTAGATAGATGTAGTCGGCCATATCTGTTGATTTCTCCAAGCCGGTCTTAAACAGGATTCGCCAGCGAGCATAAGCTGAAACGAATCAACCGTTTAGAAATATAGGTAAATCGAAACACAAAATGTGAATGTAACACAGCGTTAGCGAATTGACTACTCTGCGCGACCTTTTTCGCCCATCCCGCATCCCTACATGCGACAATCCGCCAGAACCATGTCCTCCGCACACAAAAAAGTTATAGTGCGCCGCTTCACCGGAGACACCCTCCCCGGCTACCTGCCCTTGGCCAACTTCGTCCGGGACAAGTCCGGCGAACGAGCCATCGATCTGCTCGACCTCACTGGCCGCGTCATCTCCCTTTTTCTCAATGACATCAAGCACATCTGCTACGTCCGCGACTTCAACCTCAGCGATCCGACCAACCCCGAACGCCTGGTCCGCCGTACCTTCCTTGCCCGCCCCCGCAGCGAAGGCCTCTGGCTCCGCCTCACCTTCCGAACCCCCTTTACCGAGACAGACCAACTCGAAGGCCTCGCCCCCATCGACGCCACACTTCTCGACGACCTAGTCAACGACGCCGGCCTCTTCCTCACCCCGCCCGACACCCGCTCCAATACTCAGCGAATCTACGTCCCTCGAACAGCCATCACCGACCTGCAACTCATCGCCGTCATCACCACCCCCTCCCGCAAGAAGCCCCTCCCAGCCGCCGCAGTCCCGACCATGCAGGAGGACCTCTTCCAGAACCTCCCGCCCACCACCCGTCCCAACTAAGCGTCTTCGCCTTTGCTTGCTACTCCCTATTCCCTACTGCCTATTCCCTGCTTATACAATCCCCACAATGAAGCTCGCCGACCTAGCCAAGCATCTCGGAGCCACCCTTCACGGCGACCCCCACGCCCAAATCACCGGAGTCGCCGCCATCGAGACCGCCGCCGCCGGTCATCTCACCTTCGTCGCCAACCCCAAGTACGCATCTCTTGCCCGCACTACCAAAGCCACCGCCGTCCTCGTAGAGCCCGCATTTGCCGAAATCTCCGCAGCCACTCTTCGGATCGAAAACCCCTACCTGGCCTTCGCCCGAGCCATCGAGCTCTTCTACCAGCCGCCCGTCTATGCCCCCGGCATCCACCCCACCGCCGTCATCGCTCCCACCGCAAAGATCGGAGCCAACGCCCACATCGGAGCCTACGTCGTCGTAGGCGACCACGTCACCATCGGTGATAACGCCACCCTCCTGCCCCACGCAGTCATCTATCCCCATGTCCACGCCGGAAACAACCTCTTCGCCCACGCCCACGCCGTAGTCCGCGAGCACTGCAACCTCGGCGACAACGTCGTCCTCCAGAACGGTGCCATCATCGGAGCCGACGGCTT
>DATDHL010000009.1:0-6830 GCA_036521575.1 Edaphobacter sp.
CCGTGCATCATCGGGTTGAGACGCACGTTGCGACGGACGAAGAGGATGCCGATGCCCTTGGGTGCGTGCATCTTGTGGCCGGAGATGGTGAGGAGGTCGACGTCCTTCAATGGGCCGTGAGGGCCGAGGTCGAGGGGGAGCTTGCCAGCGGTCTGGACGGCGTCGGTGTGGAAGAGGGCTCCGGCGGCGTGGGCGATGGCGGCGAGCGCGGCGATGGGTTGGACGACGCCGGTCTCGTTGTTCGCGAACATGACGCTGACGAGCTTGGTGTTGGGACGGATGGCGCCGATGAGCTCGGCGGGTTCGATGAGGCCTTGCGCGGTGCAGGGAAGGAAGGTGACGTCGATGTTGCGGTGCTCGAGCGATTCGGCGGCGTGGAGGATGGCGTGGTGCTCGATGCTGGTGGTGATGACGTGGGTGCGCTCTTTGGTGGGGGAGAGCTCGGAGGTGATGGTGCCGAAGAGGGCGAGGTTGTCGCTCTCGGTGCCGCCGGAGGTGAAGACGATCTCGGAGGCGCGGCAGTGGAGCAGGCGAGCGAGGGAGTCGCGGGCGTGGTCGACGGCGGCGCGGGCGTGCTGGCCGTGCTGGTGGATGGAGCTGGCGTTGCCGAAATGCTCGATCCAAAAGGGACGCATGGCGTCGTACACCTCAGGGAGGAGAGGTGTCGTGGCGTTGGCGTCCATGTAGATGCGGTTCATGCCTTTTATTTTACCTTTATGAGTGACGAATGACGGCGTTTGAGTTGTGTGAATCTGTTAGGCTGGGCGCGGTTATGCGGTTTTCAGACGATGGACAGGAGAGAACGACGATGATGAAGCAGATGGTTATGACGTTGGCGCTGGCGGCTTGTTGCGTGACAGGAGCACAGGCGCAGATGAGCAATGCGACTCCTAAGGATGCTCCAGGTGCGATGGTGGAACCTTCGAAGTCGCTCGATTCGCTGTTGAAGATTTATGAAAGCGAGATGATGGGCGCGGTGAATGCCATGCCGGCAGACAAGTATGACTTTGCGCCGAGCCAGGCGATCTTCAAACCGGAGCAGGCGACGAAGTATGACGGTGTGCGGACGTTCGGGCAGATGGTCGGGCATGTGGCGCAGGCGAACTATTACTTCTACGGCTCGTTGGGCGGGGGAAAGCCCGATGTGGATGTGAAGGCGATTGGGAGTATGACTTCGAAGGAAGATCTGGTGAAGGCGCTGGCGGCCTCGTTTGCGTATGCCCATAAACAGATTGCCACGATGACTCCGGCGAATGCGTTTGCCTCGGTCAAGGATGACCAGACTAAGGCGAGTATGGTCGCGTTTGGCATTGCGCATGGGTTTGATCACTATGGGCAGTTGGTCGAGTATCTGCGGATGAATGGGATTGTGCCTCCGGCTAGCGCGAAGTAGGCTTGGGTTTTTGCGGAAAGAGCAGCCTTTGCGGCTGCTCTTTTTGTTGTGTGTGATCGGTTTGGACCAGATGAGGCTGCTCTGTCTGATTTCTTTTTGTATGGGTAGACTTGTGCGGGCGTGTGAGGAGGCAAATTGTGGATCGTCGTCAATTTGTGGTTCGTTCGATTGCGGCAGCCGGTGGGGCTGTTCTTGGGAGTGACAACTACACATCGGCAGCGAGTAACCAGCAGATTCCGGGATCGATTCCTTCTTCTGCTGTTCAGCAGGCGCGCTTTCCGGAGGGGTTCCTATGGGGTACCGCTACTGCGGCATTTCAAGTAGAGGGTGCCTGGAATGAGGATGGCAAAGGCGAATCCATTTGGGACAAATTTACCCATACGGCGGGAAGAGTGAAGGGTGGAACGACAGCGGATGTGGCCTGCGACCAGTATCACCGCTATCGAGAGGACTTGGCGCTGGCCAAACAACTGCATCAGAAGAGCTATCGTTTTTCGATCTCGTGGCCTCGTATTCAAACGTCAGGGACTGGAGCACCAAATCAAAAGGGGCTGGATCATTACAGCAAGCTTGCGGATGCGATTCTTGAAAATGGCTTGCGGCCATTTTGCACGATCTACCACTGGGATCTGCCGCAAGGTCTTGAAGATCGTGGAGGCTGGCCGAATCGAGACTTGGCTGGCTACTATGCGGACTATGCTGGCATTTTGGCCAAACATCTGGGCGACCGCATCACGGTCTGGGCACCGTTCAATATGCCCTGGTCATTTACTTACATGGGCTATGGAGTTGGCGCTTTTCCGCCGGGCCGCGCAAATTTCGGCGACTTTTTGAAGGCCGCGCACACTGTTGCTCTCGCACAGGCCGAGGCGTTGCGCTCCCTCAAGGCTGCCTCTTCCAAGGCGACGGTGGGAAGCGCTTATGGCATGTGTCCGGCATACCCGAAGACGGATTCTGAGGCGGACCGTGCTGCCGCGGCACGGTATCACGCTATGAACAACGTGTTCTTCCTGGAAGCAGCTATGCGTGGCCGCTATCCGAAAGCCTTTGTCGGAGAGGCGCCGTATGAGCTGATGGGATTCAAACCGGGCGACGAGAAGATTATGCACGCACCATTGGACTGGGTAGGGTTTCATTACTACACGCGTCGCATCGTCTCAGATGCATCTGGCTCGCGCTCTTTTGGGGGCGGTGGGTTCGGCGGTACCGAGATCGAACAGGATCCTGAAGGCGGACGCGATCCCTATACGCGCTTCCGTGCCGCTATGCCGACAGAGGGACCTTTGACCGAGTCCGGTTTGGAGGTGTGGCCCCGTGGTATCTACGACCTGGTGATGCAGATCTCGCGGGAGTACGATCACCCGATTATCGAGATGACGGAGAGCGGCTGTGGTTATCTCGATGCTCCCTATGAGAAGGAAAATGGTCGTATTCCGGATGTCCGCCGAATTGAGTTCTTCCGCGAAGAGCTGGCCGAGCTTGCGCGGGCGATCGCCGATGGGGCACGGGTGCGGTCTTTCCATGCATGGAGCCTGCTGGATAATTTCGAGTGGGCAAATGGCCATACTGAGCGTTATGGCTTGATCTATGTGGATTACCGCGACCAGAAGCGCACGGTTAAGGATTCAGGATTGTGGTACGGGCGCGTTTCAGCTTCGAATCGACTTGACGTCTGAGCAATTCAGGCCCGGGGCGGAAGGATTTGTGCGTTCTTTCTAGCGGAAGAGGTCGTCGTAGGAGGAAGTCTCTTCGTCGGGTGGGGTTCCTCGGAGGACGTAGGTGATGCCAATGCCCGCGGTGTCGGTGTGGCGACGGAGGCTGCGGCTGTAGTAACCGGAGAGGGTGGTGTGGGAGTCGATGGCCAGGTCGAGGGAGTTGGTGAAGCCGTTGTCTTCGGTGACGTTGTAACCGACGACGATGGTTGGGCGGTTGGCGCGGAAGGCGCTGTAGATCTTCTGGTCGCCGATGGGGAGTTGCTCGTAGACGTCGGCCTCGAAGGTGGCTCGGCGGTGAAGCTCGACGGCCGTGCCTAGTTGGAAGTGGGCGAGCGGACCGAGGGAGGTGTAGATCTTGTTGACCTGACGGTTGACGAGAGTGCTGGAGTCGCCGGCGCCGATTTCGAGAATGGGGGTGAAGCGGCCGTAACTGCGTTCGAGGTGATTGTTAAGGTCGAAGGTCATGCGGCCGGTGGTGAGGCCGTAGGTTTCGTCGCCTGTGGGAACGGTGAAGGCGAAGGTGGACTGGTAGAGATAGGGGCCGAGGGTGAACTGCGCGTGGAGCTCGAAGATAGCATCGCTGAGCTCGGTACGGAGGGGGACAAGGTGTGCATCAGGCTTGGGATGGGCGGAGAGACTCTCTGCAAGGCGGAACATATAGACGGGGACGGCTGCGTCGACAGCGAAGGTGTTGTTGATGGTGTAGCCGAAGGCGGGTGTGAAGAGGGTGGACCAACCGGTAGTCGATGTGTGGAAGCCAGCAAAGGTGATGCCTGCGTTCCAGTGGGAGAGTTGGGAGGAGCCGGGGGCTCGAGGATTTTGAGTGGCGTTGGGTGTCGGCTGGGTTGAGGAGGAGGTTAAGGGCGCTGCTCCGAGAGGGACTTGCGGGGGGTCTTCGGTCGCATGAAGTTGTTGCGCGACACCGAGCGGGACGGCGAAGAGAAGAAGCAGGCCGAGATATGCCCGACGCAAGAGTTGAAAGACCAAGCGTTCTAGTCCTGGGATTGCTGGGATGAACTTTGCTAAGAGGATGGCATCTTTCGCGGCCAGTTGCAAAAGTTTCTTGCGCGGGCCCGCTGAGGAGATGCCTAACGCTCGGAGATGGGGACGTAGGGGGCGGGGTAGGAGGGCCCGACGTATTCGGCGCGTGGGCGGATGAGGCGGTTGTCGTCGTGCTGCTCGATGACGTGGGCGGTCCAGCCGGAGATGCGGCTGACGGCGAAGATGGGGGTGAAGAGGTCGATGTCGATGCCGAGCGTGGTGTAAGTGGAGGCGGAGTAGAAGTCGACATTGGCGTTGAGCTTCTTCTCCTGCTTGACGAAGAGCTCGATCTTGCGCGACATATCGAACCACTTGGTGCTGCCTGCGGCGCGGCCCAGCTCTTCGGACATGCGGCGGAGGTGCGTGGCGCGGGGATCTTCGGTGTGATAAACGCGGTGGCCGAAGCCGGAGATCTTTTTCTTTTCGGCGAACATCTGGCGGACGTACTCGACGGGATCGGCGCCGGCTTTGTCGATGGCGTAGAGGAGGCGCATGGTGGCCTCGTTGGCTCCTCCGTGGAGCGGGCCCTTGAGGGCGCCGATAGCTCCGGTGATGGCGGAGTGGATGTCAGCCAAGGTGGCGGCGATGACGCGTGCAGCGAAGGTGCTGGCGTTGAGCTCGTGATCGGCGTGGAGGATGAGCGCGATGTCAAAGGCGCGGGTTGCCGTGTCGGAGGGCTTTTCGCCGTTGAGCATCCAGAGAAAGTTGGCGGCGTGGGAGAGGCTGGGATCGGCTTCGACGACGGGCTTGCCCTTGCGGAGGCGGTCGAAGATGGCGACGATCATGGCAATCTGTGCCGTGAGCCGGTAGGACTTGCGGACGTTGGCATTGTGGGAGCAGTCGGCCTCGTCGGCGTCGTAGATGCTGAGGAGCGAGACGGCGGTGCGGAGGACCTGCATGGGCGTCGCATTGGTGGGGACGCTGCGGAGGAGATCGATGATCTTGGGATCAAGCTTGCGGGCGTCTGCGAGTTTTTTTGTAAAGTCGGCGAGTTCAGTGGAGTTGGGGAGCTTGCCGAACCAGAGGAGGTAGGTGGTCTCCTCGAAGGTAGAGCGTTGGGCGAGCTCGTGAATGTCGATGCCGCGGTAGGAGAGGACGCCGGCGTCGCCGTCGATCCAGCAAATGGAGGAGCTGGTGGCGACGATGCCTTCCAAGCCTTTAGGTGCGGCAACAGTGGACATAATGAACTTCTCCCGGCAGAACTAAGTACATTTGGTTATAGCGCAGCGATGAAACGGTTGTCACGGTTGAATGGGCGAATATCGGCAGCGGTGTGCGACTAAGGTGTTATGCACTTGCTATGCAGTGCGGTTGGGGGAGTAGGGACTGAGATCGATGGAGGTTTGTTCGCCGGAGAGGAGCTGGGCCATGAGGTGTGCGGTGGCGGGTGCGAGGAGGATTCCGTTGCGGTAGTGGCCGGTCGCGATGAAATGGTTTTGCTGGCCGGGGACGGCGCCAAGTAGGGGAAGGCCGTCGGGGGTTGCGGGGCGGAGGCCAGCCCAGGCTTCGAGTTGGGGCGCAAGGGCGAGGATCGGCAAGAGGTTGGTGGCGAGTTTGTGGAGGCGGTCGATGTCAGCAGGGTGGACAGTCTTGTCGAAGCCTGCGTCCTCGACGGTTGCTCCGATGATGGCTCGGCCAGCGTGAGGGCCGGTGGTGCGGGGGACGATGTAGATCTCGGGTGTGCGGACTGCAAGGGTCAGCTTGAGTGAAGGGGGAAGGATTACGGCAAGCATCTGGCCCTTGCGGGGGGTGATGGGGAGAGGTGTGGGGGATATGGATGCCGTGGACCAGGCTCCAGTGCAGTCGACGAATTGTCCGGCGTGCATTGCGCTGGTCGCGGTGTGGACTTCTACGGTGTTGCTAGAGATGGATCGAATGAGACGGACCGGGGTATGAGGGCGGAGGTCGATGGAGGTGGCGGCGACGGCGGCGAGGAGGGCTGCGGCTATTTGGTGAGGGTCGAGGCTGTGCTCGTCGAGGAGGAGGAAGTTTTGGTTGCGTGCGTTGAGCGGTGGCAGCAGGTGGGCGAGGTCTTCCGGGGTGAGGAGGTTGGTCTGGGTGCTGGGTGCTACAGATTGCAGGGTGATGCTGGTATGGAATGGGACCTGGTGGCCGGAGAGAGATTGGAGGCGGTCGAGGAAGGCAGGGTAAAGGGAGAGGCTCAGGTGGGAGAGAGGGCTGAGCTGCGGGGGATTGTGGGGATCGCGGGCGGCGAGCATGCCTGCGGCGGCGGTGGAGGCTTCGGAGAAGGGAGCGCTGCGGTCGAGGACGGTGACGCGGGCTCCGCGGTGGTGGAGTTCGAGGGCGAGGGAGATGCCGATGATGCCGGCTCCGGCGATGCAGATGTCGGGGCGTTGCATTAGATCAGTTTAGATGGCGGGCGAGAGGTTATAGTTTGGGTGTGCAGGTTTGCGTTGGCCGGCGAGCGATAGTGATAGTGATAAGCGCTGCGGTGATACGTCCAACGGTAGAAGAGGCGTTGAAAATTCAGGAGGCGGAATGAGTGAAGAATACGTAGAAGAACGGTCAATACCGGGAGTATTGCTTGCTGTCATTGTGGTTGCGTTGCTGGCGGGGTTGGGTTCGCTGGTGTGGTGCTACGGTTTGCAGAATCATCTCGGCGTGGCGCAGCAGAGGCTGGCGGCGGCTGACCAGAAGAACGCGGATCTGGCGCAGAAGCT
>DATDHL010000010.1:0-1874 GCA_036521575.1 Edaphobacter sp.
GTCGTGGCCGTGGTGGTGGATGTCGCGGTTGTCGCAGGCGAAGCTGAGTTCTTCTTGCTCGAGCCACCGCAGCCCGCCGCAGTCACCACCAAAACAACGACCACGACTGACACCAGCGTGAGCCTCATCATCGACGCCTCCCTAACAGCTTTCCGCAATGGCCGCGGCCGACCGCTGGATTGTAGTCCCCCTGCGGAGGCGCGAACAACTGCTCAGGCGGGTGCGACCTGGCCCCGCCGACCGAGCTGATCAGAGCGCCCCAGGCGTTGTGTCCGGGTTCGGTCGATCCCTATGAACCCCGGCACCTGACCTGACCCCCTGAATCTGGTCCATCCGTTGTGAGAGTCACGATCGCCTGAATGGGCGAGGAGGTGACTTTCGATGAAGGTGAAGAGGCATTCGCCGGAGCAGATCGTGAGGAAGCTGCGTGAGGCGGATCGGCTGCTTGCTGAAGGGGCTGATGTCGACGGGGTTTGCCGGCACTTGGAGGTGTCGGTGCAGACCTATCAGCGGTGGCGTGCGCAGTACCGGGCGATGCGGCCCGAGGACGTCGTGCGGTTGAAGGCGCTCGAGAAGGAGAACGGCAGGTTGAAGCGGATCGTGGGCGAGCAGGCGCTTGACATCGACATGCTGCGGGAGGTGGCTCGGGGAAACTTCTGAGCCCGGAGCGGCGACGCAGGGCGGTGACGTCTCTGCGCGATCGTTTCGGGGTCTCGGAGCGGAGGGCATGCGTGCTGACGAGCCAGCATCGCTCCTCGCAGCGCTACCGCCGGCGGCTCGTGCCGGAGGAGGCGCTGTTGCGGGAGCGGCTGCAGTTGCTCGCCCGGCGTCACCCGCGTTACGGCTACCGGCGCATCCATGCGCTGCTGCGCCGTGAGGGCTGGGCGTGTAACCACAAGCGGGTGCAGCGGCTGTGGCGCGATGAGGGGCTGCGGCTGCCGGTGAAGACGTGGCGGCGCCAGCGCGGACCCAGGATGCCCGGCCACATCGCGGCTGCGTGTCCCGACCAGGTGTGGGCGATCGACTTCGTCAGCGACCAGACCGCAGACGGCAGACCGATCAAGATCCTGACCGTCACCGACGAACACACCCGCGAAGCGCTCGCGACGCCGGCGGCCCGCCGGATGGGCGCAGACGAAACCGTCAACACCCTTGAACGTATCGTCGAGCTGCGGGGAAAGGCGCCCGAGTTGATCCGCTGCGACAACGGCCCCGAGTTCATCTCCCAGGCCCTCCGTGACTGGTGCCGCTTCACGGGCGCGGCCACCGGCTACATCGAACCGGGGGCTCCATGGCAGAATCCGTTCGTTGAATCCTTCAACGGCCACCTCCGCCGCGAGCTCCTCGACCTGGAATCCTTCAACAGCCTGTTCGAAGCCCAGCTGCTCCTGGAGGACTGGCGACTCGAGTACAACCACTACCGACCACACCAATCCTTGAACTACCAAACACCCGCCGAATACGCACGCCGCTGGAGGACCGACAACCAACCAGAACTCTCATAACGAGTGGACCGAAAAACGGGGTCCGGTCAGGACAGCGACGTAATCAAGCACGTACATACCTGCGTACCTCAGTCAGGCAACTCTCGCGACTGAGATCGCGTGTGGGGTGCATCGACTTGCCCGACTGGTTCGGGCCACACGACACGAGGTCTACTGGTTCGACCTCTCCTGGGCTAGCCGCGGCCCGAATGGAGCTGTCTTACCGCCGGGGCGAGCGAGACGTCCACGGCGTAGGCCCGCCGCAGCGAGTGCGCTTCCTCGTCGGTGCCGCCGAGGAGGAATAGGTCATACGGATACGCGAACTCGGCCCGGTAGCCCAGCTCCGACTCGATCACGCGGCCCCACAGGGAGACGCGGCCGAGCACGAGC
>DATDHL010000011.1:0-1933 GCA_036521575.1 Edaphobacter sp.
CTCTCCTTACCCAGGATCCCCAGCGCCCCATTCCCATCATGCTTCGCACAGAAATCGGCGACGACTCGCTCCCTGCCGATTATGCTCGCCAGCAAATGTCTGCTGCCCTCAGCGCCTTCCTCGCCTCGGTTGACCTCAATGGCCTCACTCGGCCTTACCGCCGCCAATAGAGGCTCACTCGCTTGGTATCTTTACTTCCAGTGAACTCCAACTCGCGTAGCTTTTTTTACTTACTCGCCATAATCGTTGCTGGCATCTCCTTGGTGATTCCAACAGGCTGCGCCACGGGAATCTCCGCGACGTCTCCGGCGCTCCCAACCCCTCCAAGCGCGCCGACAACGCCAACCATGCCGACGCCACCTGCTAACCCAGGCATCGCCTTCAGCGGCAAAGTAATGGCCGGGTCACAGCCCATCGCAGAAGCCGCCGTCCAGGTCTACGCCGCTGGAACGACCGGCAACGGATCTACGCCTACGGCTCTACCCTCGACAGCACTGACGACCGATGCCACTGGAGCCTTTACGGTTCCCGCAAACTATTCCTGCCCGGCCAGTTCCTCCCAACTCTACGTCGTGGCCCGCGGCGGCAAGGTCGGAACCTCCTCCACATCGAACAACGCCATCACGCTCGCCACGGTCGTCGGTCCTTGCAGCCAGATCGCGACCTCCACGCAGCTCATCCTGAACGAAGTCACTACCGCCGCCACCGTCTGGGGCCTCTCGCAGTTTCTAGCCGCAGGAGCCAGCCTCGGTGCTTCATCGAGCAACACGCAGGGCCTGATCAATGCCGTCGCCACTGTCGCCAACCTCGCTAACCTCACCACGGGCACATCCCCCGGAACGGCCTTTCCCAGCGGCGCAGCCTCGCCCGCGGCGAAGGTCAATACTCTCGCCAACCTGCTCAATACCTGCACTGCGGCGACCATCGATCTGGGTCCCTGCAGCAGCCTCTTCACGGCAGCAACGCCCGCCGGGGCTTCTGCTCCCGCCAACATCTTTGACGCTGCGTTGAACCTCGTCCGCAATCCCGGTACAAACGTCACGGCACTCTATCAGCAATCCAGAACCAGCACAGCCTTTACCCCTGCGCTTGCCGCGGCGCCTTCTGACTGGACGCTCTTCGTCTCCTACACCGGTGGAGGACTCTTCGAACCCGGAGGCATCGGCATCGACTCCACGGGAAACGTCTGGGTGTCCAACTACATCGACTCCACTGGCACCGTCGGCGTTGTGTCCAAATTCTCGCCGACCGGCACCCCTATCTTTCCTGCTGGCATTCTGGCTAATGGCCTTAGCAACTCTTACGGCCTTGCCATCGACGCCGGCGACAACGTCTGGAT
This sequence comes from Edaphobacter sp., assembly GCA_036521575.1. Classification (GTDB taxonomy): domain Bacteria; phylum Acidobacteriota; class Terriglobia; order Terriglobales; family Acidobacteriaceae; genus Edaphobacter. Next base: position 1,340 of record DATDHL010000011.1, read on the forward strand.
CCCGTATGAACAGAGTCCTTCCAGCGTAAACCGCGGGCTCGGTGCGGTCAGCGTTCTCAACTCCAACGGGCAGTCCATCTCAGGCTCAACCGGGTACTCCACCGGAGGCCTCTTCTACCCCATCGCCGTCTCCATCGATCCCAACGGGACCGCCTGGGTCGTCAACTACGGCAACGCCCGCCTCACGCAATACTCCAGCGCCGGGCAGGTCCTCTCCGGTGATACAGGCCTCTTCGCCCCCTCCTTCGCCTTCCCCGCCGCCATCGTCGTCGACGCGAACCACAACGCCTGGATCGGCGACCAGAATGACAGTTTCATCACCCGCATCTCCTCCAACGGCACCCAGAACCTCCCTGTCTCCTGCTGCAACAGCCCCAACGGTCTCGCCATCGACCAGCGCGGCTACATCTGGGCCGCAAACTACGCCGGCGACAGCGTCAGCCAGGTTTCCGGCACCGGCACCGTTGTCTCCAACGGCTACACCGGCGGAGGCCTCGACCATCCCCAGGGCATCGCCATCGACGGAGCGGGCACCGTTTGGATCGCCAACTACCGCAGCACAGCCCTCACCCAGCTAGCAGGATCGTCCTCCAG
>DATDHL010000012.1:0-4590 GCA_036521575.1 Edaphobacter sp.
AGAATCAATCTGTTTGGCTGATGTGGCCAAAACCTAGCCAGGGTAAGGTCCCGCTGATCTAACCCTAGCCAGCGTTTTCAGCTTTTGTTTTCAATGAATGTGGGTCTGAGCTGAGTGTTGCGTCGACCCATTGAGACCGCCCCGTTTCACGGGAGCTACAAGACCGCACCTGTCCGAAATGCCGACCATACAGACAAGTGAATTCCGCGCATTTGTCGGTGAGTGACTCGGCGATTTTGCATCAATTGACGCGGCGTTTCGGCCGGGAAGGTGGTCTCAGTCTCTTCGTGTCTAGGCATCCGCGCGTACGGAACTAGCAGGTAGGAAAAGCTATTGTCTGACGCTTCCTCCCCTCATTCTTGCTCGCACGCTGGGGGGACTTCTTCGCCGCCCTCGCCCGTCACTCCTTAGGAAATCATTCCTTCGCGGTTCTTGTCGCCCTGATCTCGCTCCTGATCGGACGGCTGATAGCAACCGCTCTTCTCACCTCTCCTTAGAGATCATCTACTCGTGGGCACCCAACGTAAGAATATATATTGCTGGCACTGGCTCTCTCCAGGCGGGAATCGTCGGCGTTCTTCCGGCTCTTCGCCTCCTCTCGAGGTGTCCCTAAGATCGTGGATCAGACACTCTTTAGAGGCTTGTAACGTCAGGTTGTTCTATACTCCCTACATCGCCACAACGGGCCTCCCGCCCTCCCTGACTGCAGGCCTTTTCTGCTCGGCCTTTTTCTGCTCTGCCTTTTCTGCCGAAAATCAAAAAGCTGACGTGATCGGCTCGTCAGCTATACACCCATTCCACCCACGACGAGGTTTTTGATTTCATGCGTATCGCCTCTGTTGGCACAGCATTTCCTCCCCACCGTTACCCACAGGCAGTCATCACCGAGGCTCTAAAACAGCGAATCCAGGACAGACCGGCGATTCCGGAGGTCATGGATCGCCTTCATTCGAACTGTGGCGTAGATTTTCGCCACATTATGTTTCCACTCGAAAGCTTGGGAACGATCTGCGGCTTCGGCTCCAACAATGATCTATGGATCAAGGGAGCTGTCGAACTTGGCCAGCAATCTATCCAGGTTGCACTTGATCACGCCGGACTGGCTCCATCGGATATCTCCGCCATCTTCTTTACTTCACACACCGGTATCGCATGTCCAAGCATCGACGCCCGCCTCGTCAACCGGATGGGATTCCCCAGGAACATCAAGCGCACCCCCATCTTCGGCCTCGGCTGCGTTGGCGGAGCCGCCGGAGTTTCGCGCGCCACCGACTATGTGCGTGCATACCCCAAACAATATGCGCTTCTGCTCTCAGTCGAACTCTGTTCCCTCACATGGCAGGAGAACGACTACTCGATGGCTCACATCGTCGCAAGCGGACTCTTCGGTGATGGCGCCGCGGCCGTGGTCGTTGCAGGAGCGGAGACGCCGCATGGCCAAAGGCCCGCGAGCGTTCAGAATCCCTGTCCGCGCGTCGTTGATACTCGTTCCACGCTTTATCCCGACACGGAACACCTGACGGGATGGAACATCAATCATAAAGGCTTCAGCATCGTCCTCTCCCCTGAAGTTCCTGAGCTTGTTAAAACAGAGCTTCGTGACACCGTCGAGAGCTTTCTCGCCGACAACGACCTGAATATGGGAAACATTTGCAGCTTCATCTTTCACGGCGGCGGCCCTAAGGTTCTCCGGGCCATGCAAGACAGCCTTGGTCTGCCTTCCCATGCTCTGGCTGCATCGTGGAACACACTTCGTCAGCTCGGAAATCTGTCCTCCGTTTCTGTGCTCACGGTAATGCAGGACTATCTGCTCAACCGCCCCGGAAGTCCAGGCTGCTACAGCATGATGGGGTCCATGGGTCCAGCCTTCTGCACCGAACTGCTTCTGCTTCAGTGGTAGATGACGGATGTTAAAGCAAACGGGGGGTTGCGGTTCCCCGTTTGTTTTAAACGTGCACAAGAATTAATTAGCGATGATCCTGCGACGAGCGACCCCGACGAGTCCGACCAAACCGCTCCCGAAGAGAACGAGCGTTGCTGGCTCCGGAATAGCCGGGGGAGGAGGACCGGTGGGAGGAGTAGCTGAGGCCGACGCAGAGAACGATGTGAGTATGCCCACAGGCTCGCCGATTACATATTGAGAGGTAAATTGGAACTCGGCCGGAGTCGGCGTGTAGGTCACCGCCCCCGTTCCTGTAAAGGTTCCCGTTCCTGTGATCGTGAGGCAGGTATTGCCGGTAAGGCATCCTGTGGTTGAAGGAGTTCCTGTCACGAAGTTTGCGTCAAAGTTGGTTACGGTGAAGCCGAAGGTTTCCCCGGCCTCTGTAGTCGTGAAGATTGGGATTCCGAGTGGCGTATTCGCTCCTTCCACATAGGGTATGGGGCCGGTAGCAAAGGTGATCGGGTTGCCGTCCGTCAAGTAGGTGGCGAAGGTACCTCCAACTGCTCCTGCGACTACCGAAGTGCCGGGTTGAAACGTGAGGGTTCCGGTGGGAGATGGGGCGGTAAAGGAATCGACTCCGGTAGCCGAAAAGAAACCGGTAATGGAATCGGCATAGGCCACAGCAGCAGGGCTTACAGCTAAGGCCGCTAGTACAATCACGCGCTTGAGCATAAATACTCTCCACGGGTGGGGGATTCGAGGAAAGACTCCTCGCACTGTCAAACAGGATGCCCCGTCAACTTGCTATGGTTGGCTGGTTGCAAAAAATAAGCTAGGTGCAATTTTCTTGCTCAATCCAAAGGAGAACGATTGGAGAGCAGTGAGGTTCCAAACTAGCTTCCACAACCTTCTTTTCAACCCCGACAAAATCCTTTTTACTGTAATGAAAATCATTTCAGCAACATCGTAAAGACGACGGTGGAGTCTGGGAATTTCCCCAGCTCCGCGATAGAGCGACTCGGGCCGCCGAGGCTGGGGCAAATTCCAGCGGACATATATGCCATCTGCCGTCAGGTGCGGAATTCAACACAGGACAATGGACACAAACGGTCCCGGCGTGAAAAGGAGGTTGGCGTTCGGGAAACCTTCGCTATTTACCCGGCCCTGTTATCTGCTTCGGCAGCCTCATCTTTGCAGGTATTCGATTGATGAGCGGACGCTTCCAGTTCACCAAATCCAATTGGCAGCAGCGTATCCGCTCCGGCGACTTCCCCACCGTCGAACGCATCGCCGAAGACAACGGCATTGCCGTGAGGCTCGATAGCGGCAGGGCCGCCGAGCTGAATCCAGAAAAGGCCCGCCATATCGACTATGGCTACGTCTCGACTATGGCTACGTCGTAGGCGGACGCCAGCATTTCTCCGCAGATTGCGTCCTTGCAACGGGCGAAAATCTCGAAGCAGCGGCGCTTTCCAATCTCTCGCCTTATACCCGCGACCTCAGTGTTTACACGTCCGACAGTACGAGCATCCAGCCGCAGGAGAGCATTATTGCGGAAGACACCTCGCTCATCCAAGCCGTAGAGTCAACATTACCAGTCCTTGAGAGTTTCGGTCTCGGTCGCTAAGAATTCACATTGTTAGTTTTTAGATCGTGACTCACTCCACGAACTGTCAGAGCTATTCGTCAGTGTCACCAGCTACACATCTCCTCGCGCTAGCTGAACTGTTCTTGAATGCCAAAATCTTCGCGAAGAGAATCGAACCTGGTCATTCTAGAAGGTTGATCAAAACCGGGGATGGGTTTGTCGTCGCTCTCGAGTTTTTGGTCAAGTGGTATAAGAGATTTTTGTTTCACCCCGCTGCTACCATTACTCCATGTCCTATCGCATCAAACTCAGGCCGTTCCTTCTTACGGAGGGCGAGTTCAAGGGTCACCTGGAATACATTCACTTCCATGTGTTTCTCAACGGCGTTGAAACCGGACACTGGTCTGAGCTCAATCAGGGCCAGATACCTAATTCGCTTGGCCAACTCGTGGGTCGACCCGAAGCCATCGAATGCGACCTTGAATTGCGCCGTGGCGTTACCGTGGACGTACCCGGCGAGTACACCGAGGAGCAGCTACGCTTGCTTCACACTCCACGACGCGGCGAATAGATAACGGCGATAACGACCAAGAAAACGAACCAGCCTCGAAAAAAGGCTCCGGCACTCCTCACCGCCAGTGTTGATGAGCAGTTGGCTGAAGCCCTTATCGAGAACCAAATGCCTTAATTCGGTTGCGGGCTAAATAGGGCGCAAGTCGTCGAAGAGTGGTGATCAGGACTTCTTGTAGCGGCTCCAGTCCTTCTCCACGGCTTGGGCCATGCGGGTTGCAGAATCCCGGAGCCAATTCGCCTTCCTTTTGCTCAGGTCTCTCAAAATGTTGGACGCCTGTCGCTTTGTTCCTAGATGGACATTAGCCGCTTCCGCCCCCATTGCCTGCAGCATCATTTGTTCGTCGCTATGCTTGGGCAGAGTTTGAATATCGATGGGATTTGAATCCGGGGAAAGGCGACGAATCAACCAGGATCCTTGAATGACCTGGAAGGGGTCGGGGGATCGCACTGCATTGGTGATTGTGTTTTCGTAGTTAGACTGGCGATCCCCCACCTCGCCATTCAGCCACACGCAGGCGGACGGCAGCATCGCTTTCGCCTCCCGGGC
>DATDHL010000013.1:0-12953 GCA_036521575.1 Edaphobacter sp.
GTTTGCGTGGTACTCGACGACGCCGGACTTTGAGCGGCGTGTGGGTCGAGAGATCGTATCGATTTTGGAAAATGCGACGGGTGGGCGCGTGGAGTTGGGCAGGATCCGGTTCGATATCTGGCATCTGGAGGTCGAAGCGAATGGCCTGGTCATTCATGGGTTGGAGGAGCCGGGAGAGGCTCCGTATCTTGCGGTCGACAAGATACTGCTGCGTGTGAAGCTGTTTGGCTTCTTTTCGCGCGCGACTGGAACCGGCGGACCAGCGCGTGTGAGCCTGAACTATCTTCGCGTGGAACATCCGCAGGTGCACCTGATCATCGACAAGGATGGGAAGACCAACCAGCCGGTGCCGAAGCATCCGAGTACGAGCAACAAACCGGTGATCGATACGCTGCTCGATCTGAAGGCTCGCCAGGTGGAACTGGCGAATGGAGTGGCTTTGCTGAACAACCAAGCGATTCCGTTTGATCTGGCTGCTCGTGACCTGAATGCGGAGGTGCACTATATCTATCTGAGCGACCACTATGGCGCAACGGTCGACCTGAAGGATTTGCGTACGAGGTTGAAGCAGGAGCCAGAGGCGCAGTCGTCTTTGCATGTCGAAGCGGAGGTGGGGCGAGACCTCGCATTATTGACACGGTTTGATCTGCATACAGGGCAGGCGTCGCATCTAACGGCGACAGGAAGTCTAAAGCACTTTGCGAAGCCGGAGTGGGATGCTACGGCGAATGGGTCGCTGGAGTTGAAACAGATTGCCGTACTGACCGGGGTGGATACGCTGAAGGGCGGATCGGTCGACCTGAATCTGCATGGCCACAATTGTGCCGTGACGCCAGTGGAGGCTCAGAAGAAGCCGAGGTTGTGGGAGAAGTTGCATCCGAAGGAGCAGGCCACGCCCGGTTCGAAGGTGTTGCCGCCGGACCCGAATTGCGTGGCGGGATATTTGCTGGTGGGGTCGGCGAAGATTCACAAGGCGGCGTATCGCGATGAGTACGTAAGGCTGCACGACGTGGATGGAAGCGCACAGTTGCACATTACTCCGGCAGAGTTGCTGCTGACGGCGCTGACGGGATATCTGCCGGGTGGCGGCAAGGCAGAGGGAGAACTGCGCATCTCGAACTGGCTGGGGGAGGCGCCGGCTGAGGCTCCTGCAACGTCGCCTACAACGAAGGCCGCGGTGTCGACAGCGAACAAGACCGCGACGACGATTGGGGCGAAGCCTCCGGTTACGGGAACGATGAAGCTGCCGCCGGTGCAGCCCGCACATGCGTTTTTGACGGCGACCGTTACGGCGATTCCGCTGCGGACGATTATGGATGTGACGGCCCCGGAAGACTATGGGGACCTGGGGTTCGATACGGCGGTGACAGGGCCGGTGAAGGTGGAGTGGGGAGGTTCGACGAGGGACGTCGCCGATACCGTGGAAGTAGATGGCGATCTGACGATGGCTCCGACGGGCGTCAGGCGAAGAGGCGCGCTATCGGATGTTCCGGTGACGGGGCATGTAAGGGCGCACTACACGGGCAGTAACGAGACGGTGCGGATTGAGCAGATTACGCTGCAGACACCGCAGTCAAACATGGTGGCGAGCGGTGTGCTGGGCGTCAACCTCGGGGATCCGCTGACGGCACTGCGTGTGAATCTGACGGTACGGGACCTGGGAGAGTACAACCAACTGCTGACGACGCTGGGGCTCGAAGGCAATGGGAACAAGGGGAGTGCAGCGATTCCGGTAGTGCTGCATGGAGCGCTCGAGTTCAACGGGACGGCGCGAGGCGCGGTGGCGGACCTGGACGTGAAGGGGCATGTGCAGGCGTCGGAGTTTGAGTTTGCGCTTGGGTCGACGGATGTGCAGATTGATTCACTCGTTGCGGATGCTGAGTATTCACCTAACTCCGGCGTTGTGGTGGCAAGCTCGACAATCCATCGTGGGACGACGGTGCTAACTGCGAGTGGTGACTTGAGACCGCGCAAGGAGGTCTCGCGTCGCGGCGTGGTGACGTATGTGTGGGATGGAGGGATGGCGATCGATGCCACGGCGCAGCTAGTCAATGCGCAGGTGGTGGATGTCCTGCAGATTGTCGGGCAACAGAAGATTCCTGTGACTGGGTCGGTCGTAGCGAATGCGCATGTTGTGGGAACGATTAAGAATCTGAATGGCAGCGGGCATCTCGCACTTGCTGACGGCGTGGCGTATGGGGAGCCGTATGAGTCGGCGGTGGCTGAGCTGACGGTGCAGGGGCAGGACATCGAGGCGAGCAAGGTGGTGGTGAAGGCGCATGGAATGCAACTCGCCGGCAATGGCGGATACGATCTGGCATCCGAGCGCTTGCATGGTCATGTTGAGGGGCACGATCTGGTGCTGTCGAAGTTTGAGACGGTGAAACGGAAAAACATCAATGGCGATGCGGCCCTGACACTGGTTGCGGATGCGAATGGAACGCTGGCTGATCCGGGACTGAAGGCGAATCTGAAGCTGTCGAATGTGGTGTATGAGGGCCAGGGGATGGGAGAGGCGGTGGCCGAGCTTCATACTCAAGGCGAGGTGGCGTACCTGACGGCGAATTCGACGCTGGTGGGTGCGAAGCTAAATATGACAGGGCAGGTGCAACTGAAGGGTGATTATCAGGCTCAGGCGCAAGTGAATATCGCTGGACTGGATATTGGCAAGCCACTCAAGATGTTCGGGCCTGGGGACGTTCAAGCTGAATCGCTGATCAATGGCGTGGCGACGGTGAGCGGGCCGCTGAAGACGCCGAGATTGTTGAGCGGAGCGGCGGAGCTCAACGATGTGGATGTAAAGCTGCAAGGCGTGGAGTTGAAGGCCGCCGAGCCTCTGCGATTGAGTCTGAAGAATGGAATTGCGACGCTGGAGCAGGTCCACATTACAGGGCAGGATACGAATATTCGGGCCAGCGGGACGGCACAGCTGTTTGGTGCGACGGACCCGAAGGGCGGCAAGCTGGATCTGAAAGCGGTCGGAACCGTGAGCATGGCGTTGCTGCACACGTTCGATCCCGACATCCTCTCGAGCGGGAAGATGGAGTTCACGGTAGCGGCCGGCGGTCAGCTTATGAATCCGTCGCTGTCGGGCAAAGTGCAGTTTGACAACGTAAATATCGCGATTGATGGGATTCCGAACGGGCTGAGTGAGATGAACGGCACGCTCGTATTCACTGAGGACCGGCTCCAGGTACAGACCTTGACGGCGAAGACGGGCGGCGGCGATCTGAAGCTGGGTGGGTCGATACGGTTCCGTAACGGTCTTTTTGTGGACCTGACTGCCACTGGGGATGCTGTGAGGGTGCGGCTGTACGGGTTGAGCGCGACGGCAAATGCAAATCTGAGGTTGCAGGGGACTCGTCAGAGTTCGCTGTTCAGTGGGACGATTCTGGTGACACGGTTTGGAATTGGGCAGAATGTCGACCTGGCGGCATTTTCGGGAATGGGAGGGCTGAGCGCTCCGCCGGACCCGAATGCGCCTTCGAACAGGATTCGACTGGATGTGCGGGTGACGAGTGCGCCTCAGTTGGACTTTCAGAATGCGTTTGCGAAGCTGGCGGGTACGGTCGATCTGACGATACGGGGGACGGTGGCGACTCCTTCGATACTGGGCAGGATTCAGATTACAGACGGCAGCGCGACGTTCGCGGGGCAGAAGTACCAGTTGCAGCGTGGCGACATCTTCTTCTCGAATCCGGTCCGGATCAACCCTACGATCGATATAGATGCCACGACACAGGTGGAGAATTACGAGATTACAGTAGGCCTGCATGGGACGATGACGAACCTGAAGCCCACGTTCCGTTCGGAGCCTCCGCTCAGTCAGGCGGATGTGTTTGCGTTGCTGGCGTTGGGCAGAACGCAGGAGGAGGCGCAGCTCTATCAGGAGAAGCAGCTTCAGGCGGGTACAGACCCTACGACAAGTGCGCTGCTGGGTGGAGCCCTGAATGCCACCGTGAGCAATCGCGTCGAAAAATTGTTTGGCGTGGGGAGTGTGAGGATCGATCCGGCGTTTGTGGGAACGTTGGGTAATTCGTCGGCGAGGATTACGGTCCAGGAACAGATATCGAAACAGATCACGGCGACGTTTGCGACGAATGTGAATACGTCGGCGCAGCAGTTGATTCAGGTGCAGTATGACCTGAACCGCAATAATTCAATCGTGGTGACGCGCGATGAGTCCGGCGTTTTTAGCATTGTCTACAAGCTGCGGCGTCGGTATCGTTAGGCCGATACTGGCTGAAATTGCATCTTACCTCTGTGAGAGAGCGCGCTCCGTCGAAAGAGAGCGTCCGATTTTTTGAATTCCTTGAGGAGAACGATGATGAACGTGACGAAGAGCATGAAGGCTGCGGTTTTGGGATTGGTTCTGGCGTTGATGGCTGGTGGTGGGGTGGGTGCTCGGGCGCAGGCGGCGAATGGATCGAATGATGCACAGATTCAGGCTGATGTAGTCAAGGCGCTAGACAATAAGAAGTTTGCGAACGTGAAGACCTCGGTGCAGAACGGTGTGGTGACGCTAACCGGTACGGTGGATATCTACGCCGAGAAGGAAGATGCGGACAATAAGGCGCATCATCGCAAGAATGTGAAGGCGGTTCAGAACCTGATTGAGGTGGCGGGGCCTACGGTCGAAGACGTGACACTGCGCGATAAGCTGGCAGAGAAGCTGATCTACGACCGCGTGGGGTATGGAACGACGGCGTTCAACTCGTTCACGATTGGTGTGCAGAATGGGGTGGTGACGTTAGGTGGAACGGCGTATGGGCCTACGGATAAGGATTCGGCGGTGAGCCTGGTGGCTAACTATCCCGGGGTTAAGGACATCGTCGACAACATCGAGGTTGCGCCCGTGTCGCCGATGGATGACAGGATTCGTCTGGCTGAGGCGCGAGCCATTTATGGTGCTCCGCAGTTGAACAAGTACGCGATCGATCCGGCGAAACCGATCCGGATTACGGTGGTGAATGGGAATGTGACGCTTACGGGGGTGGTGGACAATCAGGGCGATAAGGACGTCGCGAATATCCGCGCCAATGGCGTTCCAGGCGTGTTCAAGGTGATCAATAATCTGCAGGTGCCGGGAGAGTCGAAGGAGAAGTAGGCTGTTTCTTTGGATATTGAGGCCTCAACTCTTTTACGATGAAGATATGGGATCGTTGTGGAAGAGTACGGCGGAGACGCTGGAGATGATCAAGTGGGAGCACTCGGTGTTTGCGCTGCCGTTTGCGCTGACGGGGGCTGTGCTGGCTGCGGGGGGGTGGCCTCCGGTGCGGGTGCTGGGGTGGATTGTGGTTTGTATGGTGGCGGCTCGATCGGCGGCGATGGCCTTCAACCGGTTGGCGGATGCGAGGCTGGATGCGGCTAATCCGCGGACGGCGATGCGGGCTCTGCCTGCGGGTGCTCTGACGAGTGGTTTTGTGGGCGGTTTTGTGGTGGTTTCGGTTGCGGTGTTTGTGCTGGGTGCGGCGATGCTGAACCCGCTGACGCTGAAGCTGGCTCCGGTGGCGCTGGCGGTGGTGCTGGCTTATAGCTATATGAAGCGGGTGACGCGGTGGTCGCATCTGGTGCTGGGACTCGCGCTGGGGATTGCGCCTTCGGCTGCGTGGATTGCGGTGCGGGGAACGCTGGATGCCCGGATTGTGGTGCTGACGGCGGCGGTGCTGCTTTGGGTGGGCGGGTTCGATGTGCTGTATGCGTGCCAGGACTTTGAGCACGATCGCAAGGTCGGGTTGAACAGCGTTCCGCAGGCGTTTGGCGTGACGGCGGCGTTCTGGATCGCGCGTGCGATGCATGTGGGGATGCTGGCGCTGCTGTGCTGGCTGGTGGTGCTGTTTGGTCTAGGTAAGGTTGCGATTGTTGGTGTGGTGCTGGTGGCTTTGCTGCTGCTTTATGAGCACCTGATTATTTCTCCGCGGGATATGCGGCGGATGAATGCGGCTTTCTTCACGTTGAATGGTGTGATCTCGGTCGTGTTCTTTGGATTTGTTGCGGTGGATGTTTTGATGCATCGATAAAAAAGGCCCGCTGGAAGCGGGCCTTTTGAGCGGATGAAGCTGATGGTTAGCTGCGGCGGGTGTTTTCGCGCTCAGCCTGTTGGTCGTGCTTGATGTGATCCAGCTTTTCGTCAATACGCTCCTTGACGTTATGCGCAGTGGTCGTGATCTTCTCGCGAAGCTCATGGGCCTTCTCTTCGGCGCGTTGCGAATAGGATTCGCCCTTGACATCGGACTGAGCGCGGGCGTTTTCGCTGGCCGCGTTGGCGGTGTCTTTGACCTTGCCCCAGGTCTCTTTGGCGGCGCCCTTTACTTGATCGGCCACGCCAGCATTCGCTAGTTTCTGGTTGCCGGTGGCTTCACCGAGCTTCTCTTTGACTTTGCCTGCGACCTGATCGAATTTTCCTGAGACTGTTTCTTTGTTCAGTGACATTGCTTACTCCATGATGCATCGGGTTGGTTAGGGGAGGGCTGTGGTTGCGCTGTCGGGTGTGGTCAAAGAGCTCGTCTACCGGACAGCAGGTTGAAGATAAGGACGATGATGGCGAGAACCAGAAGAATATGGATCCAGCCGCCGAGAGTGTAGCTGCTGACTAAGCCCACGACCCAGAGGATGAATAAGATGATGGTGATTGTCCAAAGCATGTTGGTCTCCTGAGATTGCCCGGCTGTGTGTTTAGCCGTTGGCGGGGCGCTGTGTGCCCGCAGCCTTCATTGTTGTAAGGTGCTGAGTGGAGTGGTCAGGTTGCCAGTGCGTGCGAATGAGATTTTCAAACTACGCATAAAATATGGCTATCGGAGAGAGCGCATTGAAGATAGCGATTCAAGGGGAGTTGGGGTCGAACAGCCATATGGCGACGATGGCGATGCCAGGCAACGAAAATGGCCTGGAGATCATCGCGTGCAACGTGTCGGCTGAGGTGGTGGCGAGGGTGGTCGCGGGCGATGTGGATGGCGCGGTGCTGCCGATTGAGAACAGCCTGCACGGGTCGGTTGCGGAGCACTACGATCTGCTGCTGGAGGAACCGCTGCGGATCGATGGCGAGAGCCAGATGCGGATTCGTCACAACGTGATTGCCAAGCCCGGCGTGAAGCTGTCGGATGTGCGGCGAGTGATGTCGCATCCGGTGGCGCTTTCGCAGTGCAGGAAATTTTTAGCGGCGCACCCTGAGTTCGAGGTGGTGCCGTTCTATGACACTGCCGGCAGCGTGAAGCATGTGATGGCTGCTGGGCTCGACGATGTTGCGGGGATCGCTCCGGAGCTGGCTGCGAAGCAGTATGGCGCGGAGGTGCTTATCGCTGGCGTTGAAGATCATGCGTTGAACTTCACTCGGTTTCACCTGGTGCGCCGGGCGGATGCTCCGCGGGTGGATGGCGACGTGAACAAGGTCAGCCTGGCGTTTGCGATTGAACACAGGCCTGGGACGCTAGTGGCTGCTCTGGATCGGCTGGCAAATGCGGGGGTGGACCTGACGAAGATTGAATCGCGGCCGGTGCCGGGGAGTCCGTGGGAATATGTGTTCTATGTGGACGCCCGGTTCGATTCGCGAGAGCGGGCTGAGGCTGCTATCGCGGCTTTGAAGGCGCATTGCCGGATGGTGAAGGTGCTGGGATGGTATCGGGCGGCTTTGGTTTGATGCTCGACCACGGATTTCGCGGATTATTTGATTTCAAGGATCGCGGATGGGTACCCCCGTACTTAGTCAGCTAAAGTATTCAGTTTATTGAAGATAGGTCCGGACCTCTTCGGGGTTTTCTTTGCTAAAGTATTCTATTTGCTTGAGTTGTCGGTAAACTATTCATTCTAAAAAGAATTCCGGTGGGTGCAGGGGCGTTCTTTTTCTATCCTGTCTTAAGTATAGCGGTTTGGGTGGAATATTTCGGCAGCGGTATCTTATTCATTCGCAATGATATACGACGGTATTGGGCTTGACATAAATTCTTCGGTCTCTTAACCAGTTCAAGGCTGAATGTTTGAGGGGAAGACCCCAACCTTCGCGCGGGTAGGCGCTCAGGATGGGCACCCGGCTTCGGGTGGCGGTTCTTTTGGAGTAGGCGTAGGATGCCGGGTACAGATGTCGTCGGGATTCCGGGTGATGGGAAGAGCATTGTGGCCGATGACAGGGATTGGGTAGACGGCTAACTTGCGACCAGATGCAGACTTGCTGCATCGAATGGTTGATAATCTGATAGAGGGACACTCAATGGCAAACGATTTTGTAAGTGTGATTCATCCAAAGGCAGCGAAAAATGGCGAGGAAGGCGGGGGAAAGCGTCCGATTCCTGTGCTGCCGGTGCGGGATACCGTCCTATTTCCTCATGCGGTGCTGCCTCTGACGGTTGGGCGGGAGAGCTCAATTCAGCTGATTCAGTCGCTGGGTGAGGAGAAGACGATCCTCGTGGTGGCGCAGCGGGATGCTCGGCAGGATTCTCCGCAGTCGACGGATCTGTTTGCAATTGGCACGCTGGCGACAGTGCATAAGGTCGTCAAGATGCCGAATCAGAGCCTGTTTGTGTTTACCGAGGGCAATGAACGGGTACGGCTGGGCGAGTTTCCGCAGCATACGCCGTTTATGACTGCGGAGAGCGAGACGATTGAGGAGATTGAGCCGGAGAAGACGCCGGAGGCCGAGGCACTGCAGCGGAATGTGGTGAGCCAGTTTCAGCAGATTGTGACTTCGTCGCCGACGCTGTCGGACGATCTGCAGACGATTGCGATCAATATCGAGGAGCCGGGGCGGCTGGCGGACTTTATTGCTGCTTCGCTGCCGTTTTTGACGACGACGGATAAGCAGGAGTTGCTGGAGACTCCGGGTGTTTCGGCGCGGCTCGAGAGGATCAACAAGCACCTGGCGAAGGAGCTTGAGGTGCAGCAGCTGCGGAACAAGATCCAGACGGAGGTGCAGGACTCGGTGCAGTCGTCGCAGCGGGATTATTACTTGCGCGAACAGCTGAAGGCTATCCAGAAGGAACTGGGTGATGTGGACGATACCCAGAAGGACATCGCGGAGCTGAAGGAGAAGATCGAAGGCGCAGGGATGCCTGAAGAGGTGAAGAAGGATTCTCTGAAGGAGCTGGGGCGGTTGAGCCGGATGAATCCGATGGCAGCTGATTATGGGCTGACGCGGAATTATGTGGAGTGGCTGTCGGTTCTGCCGTGGGGTAAGACTTCGTCGGGTGAAGTGGATATTTTGAAGGCCAAGGAGATTCTGGACGAGGATCACTATGGGCTGAAGAAGGTGAAGGATAGGATTCTGGATTACCTTTCTGTGCGGCGGCTGAAGCCGGATATGAAGGGGCCGATTCTTTGCTTTGTCGGGCCTCCGGGCGTGGGTAAGACCTCGCTTGGGCGGTCGATTGCGCGGGCGCTGGATCGGAAGTTCTCAAGGATCTCGCTGGGCGGTATGCATGATGAGGCGGAGATTCGTGGGCATCGGCGAACTTATATCGGCGCGCTGCCGGGGCAAATTATTCAGCATTTGAAGCGGGTTGAGGTGAAGGACCCGGTGTTCATGCTGGACGAGATCGATAAGCTGGGGCGCGACTTCAGGGGCGATCCTGCGAGTGCGCTGCTGGAGACGCTGGATCCGGAGCAGAACAATACGTTTCGGGATAACTATCTGGATCAGCCGTTCGATTTGAGCAAGGTGCTGTTTATCTGCACGGCGAACCAGCTGGATACGATTCCGGGGCCGCTGCTTGATCGTATGGAGATTATTGAGCTGACGGGGTACACGGAGGAGGAAAAGGCGAACATCGCTACGAAGTACCTGATTCCGCGGCAGACGAAGGAGAATGGCATTACTTCGGAGCTGATTGAGTTTCCGATTGAGAGCGTGCGGTTGGTTGCGCGGCACTATACGCGTGAGGCTGGCGTGAGGAAGCTCGAACAGCAGATTGGGACGATTTGCCGGAAGGTTGCGCGACGGATCGCAGAGGGTCATACGGAGAAGCTGGTGATTACTCCGGAGGTGGTGCATGAGTTCCTTGGCGGAATCAAGGTGCGTGTGGATACGGAGATTGCGGAGCGGACCAAGCGTGCGGGCGTGGCGGTTGGACTGGCTTGGACTCCGGCGGGCGGCGATGTGTTGTTCATCGAAGCCAATCGGATGAAGGGCAAGGGCAGCTTCACGATCACGGGCCAGATCGGCGATGTGATGAAGGAGAGTATGCAGGCGGCGCTGACATGGGTCAGGTCGAATGCGGCTTCGCTTGGGATCGATGAGGACTTTCTGAAGGAGTCGGATCTGCATATTCACGTGCCTGCGGGAGCGATTCCAAAGGACGGGCCTTCGGCGGGTGTGACCATGGCTACGGCTTTGGTGAGCTTGCTGACGGATACTCCGGTGCATCCGCTGACGGCGATGACGGGCGAGATTACGCTGAGCGGCAATGTGCTGCCGGTTGGCGGGATCAAGGAGAAGTTCCTTGCGGCGAAGCGGGCCGGCGTGCGGGATGTGATTCTGCCGACGGACTGCAAACAGCAGGTGGATGAAGACCTTACGCCGGATCAGGTAGAGGGCGTGACGATCCACTATGCCAGCCGGATTGAGGATGTGCTGGCGGTGACGCTGCCGAAGACTCCTACGGAGAAGGTGCATGACGAGGAGATTCGGGAAGAGGTTATTCACGCCTCGGTGTAAGGATGGCGACCGCGGATCTTCATGGAATACGCGGATTAAGAGGCGGTTTGGCGATGGCCAGCCGCCTCTTTTTTTGTCTGTTTTTTTGTTGTGGTGGAGGGTGCGTTTTTATTGGGGGTTTTGAGAAAAGTGAGTGGTCGATGTGGTGGTTTTGTGGTTAGTTAATGGAGAAAAGTGTGGAAAGTGTGGTTTGCTGACGGTCGTGTTTTTTGGGGAGGGAATCGGCACTTTTTGGAAGTATTTTTTCGGGGTGGCAGGAATGGGAAAAGTAACGGCAACGACAAAAGCAAATACAGGGATTCTTTTCCTTCGGCTCGCTTTCGCTCGCTCAGGGTCAGAATGACGACTCGTTGATGTGTTCAGGATGACGACTCGTAGGAGTGGGGAGCGGGTGATTGGGGATGATGACGATTGGGCACTCTACGTTGGAGATTGGGGTGTTTTTAGGGGTGCTCAGGGAGAATGGGTGCCGGGTGCTGGTGGATGTGAGGCGGTTTCCGGGGTCGCGGCGTTATCCGTGGTTTGGGCAGGCGGCTTTGTTTGAATCGCTGGATGGGGTGGGGATTCGCGGGGTTTGGCGGGAGGGGTTGGGTGGGCGGCGGGCGGCGCAGAAGGACAGTGTGAATTTGGGGTGGAGGAATGAGAGCTTCCGGGGGTATGCGGATTACATGCAGACGGCGGCGTTTGCGCGGGAGATCGATTGGCTGGTGGGGCTGCCGGAGGTCGATGCTGCGGTGGCGATGTGTGCGGAGGCTGTGCCGTGGCGGTGCCATCGGTCGTTGATTGGGGATGCTGTGCTGGCGCGGGGGGTGGCGGTGGAGGACATCTTTGTGGATAAGGATGGCGGGAGTTCGCGGCGGGCGCATGCGATGACGGAGTTTGCCCTGGTGGAGGGGGAGAGGGTTTGGTATCCGGGGGAGGCTGGTTTGTTTGGAGAGTGATGGTTGCCTGGCGCGCTTCGACTGACAGCTAGGACGCGGCTGAAAGATGTTCAACCGCGTCGGGCTCCCGGAGCTGATCTGATCCGGTTGCTATCAGGGGTTAAGGGTCAGGGTGTAGTTATTGAAGTTTCCGGTACAGATCTCTCGCATGCCGACTCTCCTGGCGGCGGTCGAGCTTGTATTCGCGCACCAGTCGAAGGCGGTGGAGGGGACGAACTCTGTAATGGGGCCAGCCCATTGGCGTCCGTCGGCACCGTGAGCGTAGTAGTAGCAACAGGCTTGTAATGGCACGAGATCGCCCCCGTAGACGACCTTGGATTGGCCTGGAGGGATCATCCACCATCCCTTCTTTTCCCAATCTCCGCCGTCGGGGCAGTGAGGCCTGCGCCACTCGAACATGACCCAGACAGTTGTAGGTGATGAATTGGCAAATGTGAACATATGTCTCCTTCGTCGGAAAAAATGCATCGTCTTTCGTAGTTGGGGCGTTCGCCGGTTTTCGACTATTTCGATGGGGAGTCAAGATAGTGTGAGGCGGAGCGCCGCGCGATACCGCTGGCCTGTGACGCGTTGTCTGCAGCCGGATCATGGGTTTCCACTCCCGACTTGGCAGAAGAAGAGCCGCCTCCTGCCGTATGTGCAGACGTCTCGCCGGGCCCGACTTCACCGAGGCCCATTACACCATCGACCTGCGCTTCGGCTTTTGAGGTAAGGGGCCCGCTTAGACTTTCGTACACTCGTCCTGCTTCTGACATATGAACTCTCCTGTCCTGGGCCTGGAAGCTACGTTGCTGAGAAGCTAGGCCGAATGAGTATGCCTGTCAAACGGGTCCTGAACTGTGGCTGAGCCAGATTTACGAATACGGATGGCTGCATCGATAGCAGTCGGATATGCTTTTGGGATGCAGGTTCAGTTGCTTTACTTTGGGGTGTTGCGGGAGATGTTTGGCGGCCGCGAGGCGGTTCTTGAAATGGCGGAAGGGGCTATCGTTGCCGATGTTTTGAACGTCTACAGGAAGCGGATGCCTGCGTTTGCGTGGGATTCGATTGCTGTGGCTTTGAATCAGGAGTATGCGAAAGGGAGTGATGTGCTGAAGGAAGGGGATCAGGTGGCTTTGTTGCCTCCGGTGAGTGGCGGCAGTGGCAAAGGCAAAAAGCAACGACAAGGAGTAGAGAGTAACGAGTCATGAGTAAGAGCATCCCCAACCTTCGCGCGGTCAGGCGCGCTCAGGATGGGGCACCCGGCTTTTTGGGGCTGCGTTAGAAAGATGCAGGTACAGACGATTGGCTTCGCCGATAGCAGGTTTTGAGGGCATGAATGCATGAGGATTGAGATTACAGATGGGGCGATTCCGGCGGCCGAGATTTTC
>DATDHL010000014.1:0-1506 GCA_036521575.1 Edaphobacter sp.
GGCGGACTGGTGAAAGTGCTTCAGATTATGCCGAAGGACTATCCGAGCCGGCCGAAGTATGTCGAGCAGTACAAGCAGATGGCTGCGAGGGTTGCGGCGATTCAGGGCAAGGATGGTTTGTGGCGTTCAGGCCTGCTCGACCCGGATGCGTATGAGCTGCCGGAGATCTCGGGTTCGGCGTTCTTCACATATGCGATTGCTTATGGCATCAATGAGCACATCCTCGACCGCAAGACCTATCTGCCTGTGGTGGAGAAGTCATGGAATGGAATGCTCGGCCATATCTACGCTGATGGACGGCTCGGTTCGATTCAGCCGATCGATGGGCAGCCGGGTAAGTTCAAGCCGTCTTCGAGCTACGTCTTTGGTGTCGGCGGGTTCCTGCTGGCCGGTTCGGAGATGAATCGGTTGGCTGGCAAGCACTAAGGTCTTCGCGGAGAAGTTTGCAGGAAAGAGAGCCGCTGCTGTTGTTCTTCGTTTGAAGGCAATGGCAGCGGCTGTTCTGTCTTTGCTATGCCTTGGTGGCTGCCGACTTTCCCACCCAGAGTAGCGGCTGGCGAATGGGGAAGTTGCGGATTACCTCAGGGATGACGGGGTCGGGGTTCAGCGTCTTCCAGAGGGCGATGTAGTCCGGTTGCGTGTAGGCGAGGCCGGAGAAGAGCAGCGCAGGATTGCGAACGGGGAAGTCTTCGAAGTGTTCGACATCGTGCGCGAAGGGCCAAGCGTTGCGGTCCTTGATGAAGGGGTACATGAATTCCATCATCTTGTGCAGGCTACGGCCATCGGGAGTGGAGAAACTCCAGAGGCTGTCCTTATCGGTGGAGAGACTTTGGGCGAGACCACAGAGCACATCCATGTTGAAGAGGGAGTAGCTGTAGGGTTTGGTTCGTGCGAGTTCCAGCGGAAGACTGCCGTCCGGCGCGATCTGCTTGGGAACAAGAGTGGTGCGGAAGCGGTCGCGGCACCACGCCATCACTTCGTCGTTTTCGGTGAAGCGAGCAAACTCGCCGGCCTGAAAGACCCAGCAGGTTCCATGATTGTTATTGGCGTCGCGCTCCTCTTGTCCGTTCTTTGAGGTGCGCATCCACTCGAGGTACTGGACGAACCAACCTCGGACTTCTCCGGAGCCGTTGAGGGCGCTGGCATCGGTCAATAATGTCGCGGCTCGTGCGACTTCGACCAGATGCAGCGTGTCGATGATGCCGATGCCGCGCCCTTGATTGACACCGAAGATCGCCTGGGCGTGCTCCAGGTTAGGGTTCATCTTCGTGGCAGCATCGACGAACCAAGCGCGAAGGTGCCTGCCGGCATGCTCAGCGTACTTTTTCTGCCTGGTCAGCACCCACGCCGCGGTGAGCGCGGGAACGATGAGGCTGAGCCGCACCATGGCCTCACGATGCGCGTTGAAGTTAGCGGGGTTTGAGAAGCCATCTCGACGGATATAAGGGCCGCCGGGGTTCTTTGGGTCGGGCCACCAGTAGTCGCCTTCGGAGTAGAAGTCATGCG
>DATDHL010000015.1:0-7771 GCA_036521575.1 Edaphobacter sp.
GTCATGTTGTAGCCGGCCTCTTTGGCGCGGTCGATGTTCATGAACAGGAAGCGGGCAGCGTTCCAGATCTTGTTCGCAAACGCGCGATAGCCCTCGGTGCGCGCTTCACTGAAAGCAATATCGGTCCCCGGCGAAGCCATACTCGCCAGCGTGAACCGCACCGCATCAGTGCCAAAGCGCTGAACGATGTCGATCGGGTCAATCACATTGCCTTTGGTCTTCGACATCTTCTGCCGGTCCGCGTCACGCACCAGCGCATGAATATAGACCTCACGGAACGGCACAGCCTCGGCAAGCGTGCGCCGGCTCCCGTCAGGCATAGGCACGTCGAGCATGAAGTGACAACCCAGCATGATCATGCGCGCGACCCAGAAGAACAGGATGTCGAAGCCCGTGACCAGCAGATCGGTCGGATAGAACGCAGCAAGGTCCGGCGTCTGATGCGGCCAGCCAAACGCGGTGAAGGGAAGCAGCCCCGACGAGAACCACGTATCCAGAACATCGGTCTCCTGCGTGATATTCGCCGAGCCGCAATACTCACACACCTCCGGAGTATCGCGAGCTACCGTGATCTTCGCGCACGAGGCACAATGCCAAGCCGGAATCCTGTGCCCCCACCACAGCTGTCGCGAGATGCACCAGTCATGAATATTGCGCATCCACTCGTCGTAAGTCTTGCGGTACTGATCGGGAGTGAACTTGATGTAACCCTTGTCGACAGCCTCGATGGCCTTGTCCGCCAGTGGCTGAATCTTCACAAACCACTGTTGCGAAAGCCGCGGCTCAATCACCACGCCAGTCCTCTGGCTCAGGCCAATCGCGAGCGTGTGCTCCTTGACCGCAACCAGCAACCCGGCTGCTTCAAGGTCCGCAACGATCCTCTCCCGAGCCTCGTAACGGTCCAGCCCGTGATACGGAGAGCCCGGCAGCAGCACGTGCGCCGTCTCATCCAGAATCGTCACATTCGGCAGATTGTGCCTCTGCCCAATCGCAAAGTCGTTGGGGTCATGGGCTGGCGTAACCTTCACCGCGCCCGTGCCAAACTCCGGCTTGGCCCAGTCATCGGTAAGGATCGGAATCTCGCGATCCGGTCCACCGTTCACACCGGTAATCGGCAGCCGCACCATCTTGCCATGGACCGCAAGGTAGCGCTCGTCGGTCGGATTCACCGCAACCGCGGTATCTCCCAGCATCGTCTCCGGCCGAGTCGTCGCAACCACAATCGACCCCGACCCATCCGCCAGCGGATACCGTATGTGATAGATCTTGCCGACGCGCTCCTCGTGCTCCACCTCAAGGTCCGAGACCGCAGTCTGCGCGACAGGGTCCCAATTGACGATGTACGCTCCGCGATAGATCAGGCCCTGCTCATGCAGCCGGACGAAGGCCTCCTTTACAGCAACGCTCAGCCGGTCATCCATGGTGAAGTACTCACGGCTCCAGTCCACACTGGCCCCCAGCCGCTTCATCTGGTCAAGGATGGCCCTCCCATACAAGCACTTCCACTCCCACACCCGCTTAACAAACGCATCGCGCCCCAACTCCTGCCGATTCGTGCCCTCAGTGGCGAGCTGCCGCTCGACCATCATCTGCGTCGCGATCCCCGCGTGGTCAGTGCCCGGAACCCAAAGCGATACCTCTCCGAGCATTCTGTGCCAGCGCGTGAGGATATCCATCTCGGTCTGATTTAGCATGTGGCCCATGTGCAACCGTCCCGTCACATTGGGCGGAGGCAGCAGCATGGTGAACTTCTTTGTCGTGTCGTCCGTATCTTGTGGTGTGGAGACGTCGAACAGGTGTTCGCGGACCCAGTATTTGGCCCAGCGTTCTTCAATGACGGACGGATCGTATGCTTTCGGCAGTTCGTGGCTCATCGGTACTTTAAGGGTAGCATCGGATGGGCCATTGCTTCCTTCATCCACGCAACAAGGCGGTTGGCGGGATATCTTCCAAAGAGCCGCCTCGCACCGTACACTAGCTGCACGAGGGCACCATGCAGAGATTGTTCCTTGTCGTTCTCTTATTGTTTGCTACGATTCCGGCATTGGCGAAGGGCGACAATGATCGCGTCAGCATAGGCTCGGACATCACCGTTGCCCCGGGCGAGACAGTCGGCGACATGGTCTGTGTCTTATGCTCGATTCGCATACACGGCGATGTGTCGGGCGACGTGGTGGCGGTCCTCGGCAGCGTAACTGTGGACGCTGGACGCGGCATTCGTGGCGACACCGTGGTCATCGGCGGCGACCTGACCCTCGGCGAGGAAGCCTCGGTTGGCGGCGATATGTCGGTTGTGGCCGGCGATGCGAATCTCGCGTCGGATGCCACAATTCATGGCTCACGCACAGTATTGCCCGGCCGCCTCTGGCTGCTGCTGCCCCTGATCCCCTTGCTGATCCCTATCGGAATCGTCTGGCTGATCGTCTACCTGGTGAGGCGCCGGCGCTACCGCTTTCCGGTTTATCCACAGGGGCGCGGGATTTAGCCCAGTCTAGAGCAGGCCCAAACGAATCTCGGAACCCGGATGAGCTCGTCTGCGTAGTATCACCAGGCACGTCTCTTTGAACCATTGGGGGAAACATTGCTCACCCGCCTGATGCGGTTTCTTGGCCTCCTGCTTCTGATCGCGCCTGCCGCGACTGCCCAGTCGCAGGGCAACCGGGTCTATTTCGGGCAGGACATCTTCGTCGCGTCAGGCCAGCAGATCCATAACGCGGTCTGTGTCTTCTGCTCCGTGCAGGTAGAAGGCGACCTGACAGGCCGCGCGTTTGTGCTCTTCGGCAACCTGAACGTCACGGGTCGGGTGGAGCGCGGGGCCACTGTCCTCTGGGGCAACGCCGTGGTCGACTCGCAGGCACGCATCGTCGGCAATGCGGTTGTGCTCGGGGGCAATGCGGTTTACGAAACCGACGATTCGATCTCAGGCAGCGCCTATGTTCTCGGTGGCCACCTCTCGAAGACGGGCGGCCACGCACCGTCGCACCGGCGAATCTCTGTCGCCCCGGCGATTTTTACCGGGCTGGGTATCCTCGTGATTCTGCTGCTGTCGGTGCTCTTCTTTCCACGCACGAGACACCGCTCAACTATGAACCAGACAACCTGATTCCTCCAACCAGCTCAATCACATAAGAAGAGGAATGCGACATATCGGCCGCATCCCTCGTTTTTCTTGCCTCTGACTTTAAGTTAGAAGGGATTGATCTTGGACAGGCCCTTTTTCTTCTTGTGCTTGCTCGAAGACTCGTCGCTCTTGTCGAAGCCCGGATTCGTCTTCTTCGCACCTGGTTGAGCGGTCTGCGCGGCTGCTTGCGATCCTGCCGGAACGTCATTGATCTGATCGGGAGCAGCAGCGGGCTTCTCGATGGCGGGTATGGCATTCGCATTCGGCGGCCCAACTGGCTTGAGTCCACCATTTGGATCGCTGGCTGCCGGCTTGGTCGAGGGCGAGACGATCTCGATACCCATGGAGGTGCCGCCTCCGCTCGTAGCTGCCGGTGCGGACGTAGCTCCGGGTACATTGGTCATCACTGCCGAAGAGGAGCCCCCACTCGCCGCAGCAGGAACCTCCTGTAGTTGCAGCGGAGCCGCCGGGACAGCCGGCGTCGCAGCAGCCGGAGCGGCAGCAGCGTCAGTGGCAGCGGGTTTGGCAACATCAGCCGCCGCCGCGCCGCCAGGATTCATCGCAGCATTAAAGTCGTTGGTGAGCTGCTTCGTAACGGTCGGCGCAAGCGTAGGCTTAGGATCGGCCAACGGCGGCTCCCCATCACGCGCTGCCATCACGACGTCGGGTTGGCGCAAAATCAACAGCCGGGCGCGATCCTTGAGCGCATACTGCCGACGGCTGTTTTCGAGCGCAGCGCTGGCTGCAGCCTGCT
Organism: Edaphobacter sp.; assembly: GCA_036521575.1. Taxonomy (GTDB): domain Bacteria; phylum Acidobacteriota; class Terriglobia; order Terriglobales; family Acidobacteriaceae; genus Edaphobacter. Next base: position 3,876 of record DATDHL010000015.1, read on the forward strand.
CCGGCGTAGGAGTCGGAATGGGCAGATTCATCGCGGCAAGGCGATCGCGCGCATCCTCAACGTGCGCAGAAGCCGAGTGCTCAACAACCACCTTGCGATACGCATCAGCGGCCCGTCCGTCATAGATTGTCTCGAGCCTGGCCTTCGCGTCCTCAGGCAGCTTCATCCCTCGGATAAACCGCGCCTCAGCTTCATACGCATCGCCCAGTCCCACCAAAACATCGTCCATGTGGCTGAACAGCGGGTAGGTATCCGCGACCGTCTGATAGCGTGCGATGGTCGCTGGCCAGTTCTCGCGCGAGGCGTAGTACGAGGCGATATCAGACTCACGGGTCCCAAGAACCTCCTGGACCTCGCGCAGCCGCTGCTTGGCCTGCGGCACGAGCGTCGACTCCGGGAACTGCTGAAGCATCAACCGGTACTCTTCCTGCGCATGCGTCGCCTTCGAATAATCACGATCCGGCTTATCCAACTGGCGGAAATAAATATCGCCGACGCGCATCTGGGCCTCAGCGGCCTCAGGCGCATTGGGGAAGAAGGTGATGAAGTCTTTGTACTCGCTCTCGGCCTGGGTCAGCGCCGCGGTGCCGCCCTCGCGATACCAGCTGTCCGCGATCGCGAGCTTGGCCTTCATCTGGTACTGCGAATCCGGGTAAGTATTGAGCAGCGTCTGCAGCGTCAGCCTCGCAACGTCAAAGTGCCCCTTCTTCGTCGCCGCGAGCGCTTTGTCATAGAGCTGGCGGTCCGGCAGCTTCGCGTCGTCCGCCGTCTGCGAGTCCAGCTTCTTTTCCTTCTTCAGCTCTTTCTTGGTGTCCTTGGAGGGAACGACCTTCTCTTCCTTCTTTGAACCCTTCACCGGCGTCGAGAGCGTTACCGTCCCCTGTGGCTGTCCGCCGGGGGCAGTTGTCGTCTGTGACGAACCCGTTACCTGCGCGACTGCGGCTGCGGAGAAGGCCAGTAGGCTCGCAACAGTTAACCCGGCTACCACACCGGCTTTGAGACTTGGGAAGAAGGAACGTTTACTCATCAGCTATAACCCCGTCGGCCTCGCGCATAAACGCACAGGCTCGCCTCTATTTTAGTCTTTTTCCTGTCACACTTGGGGCATTGACTGCCCTGGCCAGCTTCAGGAACTTCCGGGCATTCTGCTCAGCCTTGCCCGAGTGGAAGATCGCCGAGCCCGCCACAAGCATATCCGCTCCTGCTTCGACCACCAGCGCGACCGTATCGTTAGCGACCCCGCCGTCCACTTCAATCCGGAAGTTCAGGTCCAGCGCCTCCCGCAGCTCAGCAAGATATGCAATCTTATCCAGCGCAAGCGGCAGAAATTTTTGCCCCCCAAAACCCGGATTGACGCTCATTACAAGCACATGGTGCACCATCGGAAGAACTTCGATCAGCGTCTCGACCGGGGTCGCCGGGTTGATCACCACCGCAGGCTGCGCTCCATGATCGGCAATCAGCTGTAGCGTGCGGTGCAAATGACGGCAGACCTCCTGGTGCACGCTGATCATGTTCGCACCCGCCGCCGCAAACTCGGGGATAAAGGCGTCCGGGTTCTCGATCATCAAGTGGCAGTCGAGCGGAAGCTTGGTGATCGGACGCAGCGCTTGCACCATCGGTGGCCCGAAGGTGATATTCGGCACAAAATGGCCATCCATCACGTCCACGTGGACGATCGTTCCGCCTCCGCGCTCCGCTGCCGCTACCTCGTCGGCCAGATGCGCAAAATCCGAGGCCAGTATCGAAAATGCCAGTTCAATCAAGGGGTCGCTCCTGCCTGTGAGTTTATCAGCGCAGTGTGAGAATCATGCGCGCACGTCACTTTTGCTTACCGGCCCGTCTCCCCACAACAGGAACGGCGCGCTCAACGTCCGGCCGACCTTCATGCAGAATCCGTACCTTCGCCTCTTTCACAGCCTCGCGCTGAACGTCGGGCATCGGCGTCGGCTTCCCGAGCACCATCCGTGCTGCTCCGCGCAAAATGCGCCGTACCGGCCACGCGCCATCCGGATTCGGGAGAAAGATTTCGCCCGCTCGTTGCTTCTCAGGCCGGTAATACCATCGCCGAACCAGCGAAAGATGATCGCTCAACAACGCAAGGTCACTCGCCGGAGCAATCTTCGCCTCAAGCCGCCCAAGCACATCCCCGGCTCGCTCCTCCGGCGACTCAGCCACAGTCACTGGTTCCCCGTCCAGAGGAACAGCCTGCAGCATCAGCGGCTGCGCAAACAGCGAACTGCCCACGCTGGTCTGCTCCTTCACCGCACGCACCCCTAGCGTCGAGAGCCGTTCCGGCCCCGCCAGGCACCCGCCCTTCAACAGAAAAATAGCCGCCTGCTCTACGTGCTCCACCTCAGGAATAGTCGCCTCCTGCACAATCACAGCCTGCAACTTAGGCACAGGCCGCACAATCTCGTCCGCCAGCGACGCAGCAGCCTTCACCTTCTGCCACTGAGCATGCAGTGCCGCTGCCTTTTCAAACTCCATCTCAGCCGAGGCCTGCTCACGTTCGGCGGAGATGCCAGCCAGCATGCTCTCGCCCCGCGTATCGAAAAATGCCTTCACCGCCCCAGCCTCGGAAGCGTATTGCTCCGGGGTGCAGGCCTGTTTGCAGGGCTCCATGCACTTCTTCATCTCGCCATATACACAGCCGGGATGTTCCGGATAAGGCTCCAGATCCTCATGGCACCGCCGCAGCTTGAACAGATCGAGCACCGCATCGCAGTAGCGTTCCGCGGCCACCCGCGAGGGAAACGGCCCATACACATTCGCCAGCCCTCGCTTCGAGAGCCGATTCGTTGCATAGACCCGCGGATGAGGATTCTCCATCGCCATCCGCAGAAAACTGGGAGTATGCAGCTTCAACCGCCGCCGGGCCCGCGCATACCCAAACAACGCCGTAGCAGCCTGATACAGCACCAGCGAAGACTCAAACTCCGACCCCGTAACGCAGTACTCGATCCGAGCAACCTTATCCCTCAGATTCAAGCGTTTCGACTGAGACTCCGGAGGATTCAACAACCGCCGCATACGCCGCCGAAGGTCAGCCGTCCGCGTCAGATAAGGCTCATCCTCGGCCCGCGCTCCACAAAGCGCAAACACCCCCGGCAGCGCAGGCACGGAGCGAAGAATCGACTCCGCCTCCTCCGGCGCAAAGCCAACAATATGATCGAATTGAAAGGCAGCCGCCACACCAGAATTGTAGCCTCCACCCCGCCAACCTCTTCGTCCAGCTGTTGTCGTTGCACTTGCTTTTGCTGTTGCTTTCTAGTTGTCATCCCCGCAGGGGATCTGCTGTTATCGTTGTCGTTGATTCTGCTTCTGCCGTTTCCTACTTTCTGCTCGTCATTCTGACCCTGAGCTAGGCCGAAGGGAATCCCTTATTGCGCACTCCAACCGCCGAAGGGCCCCATACCATCACCCAGAGCGCCCCACACCCAGAAACCTGTCAAGCCTCTAAACCCCCAATCCCCTTTCCCTTCAATGAGATCCGCGTGCCGAATAATTCCACCCAAACCGCTATACTAGGTATAGAGAAGAAAAGAGCCCCGGAACTCACCGGGGGCTCTCCTGTCTCTATCGTTAGAATCGGTGCAATCGGTGAAGATCGGTGTTAAGTATTTAGAATGAATACTTTGCCAGCAAACCATTTATTTGGAGGACTTTAGGCGGATCTTGAAGCGGGGAGCTGCACGAGGTCCAGACCTAAGTATCTTGTTTCTAAGACTTTGCGGACTTAAGTACGGGGGGAGGGGGTACTGAATTAAGCACCAGCGATCATCATACCTTCCACCCGAATGGTGGGAGCAGCGCTCGAGCCCCGGAAGACAAGGTCATTCCCGATGGCCACGATATTCCGGTACATATCCTTGAGATTCCCGGCGATGGTGATC
>DATDHL010000016.1:0-2746 GCA_036521575.1 Edaphobacter sp.
TTCGCGATTCAGGCTCAAAGCAGGAGGCCTCTCTACTGGAGAAAGAAGCGAAGACCGCCCTCGCAAACGTTCGCGTTCAGCGGTGCACTGGCTGTACCATTAGCGCAGAAAGCTTCCGGTGAGGCTGACGATGACGAGTAAGTTCAAATGGATCCCCGACACCTCTGGCACGGGTTCGCTCCATCTCCGCGGCACAATCGCAGCCTTCGTCGCGGCTTTAGTGATGACCTTCCTAACTGCCGCCCAGTGCACCGGCTATGTAGCGCTAACCCACCACAATCCTTCGGTGACTCCGATGCTGCTCTTCGCAGCCCTCTACTGGCTCTGGTGGGGAACCCTCGCCATTGCAATGTGGTGGCTCGCCCAGCGCTGGCCCGTCATCCTTACCTGCACAGCGCGCACCTTCATCGCGCACGCCGCGCTCGCGTGTCTGCTTGGATTAACACATCTGCTGCTACTGCAAACCTTCGTTAATTTCTGCGCCAAGCACTGGGCGGACATGTCCCCGCCGCTCAACTATCTCACCCTCGTTCGCTTCGGATTCGAGCTGCTTCTCTACGGATTCGTCCTCGGCTTCTCCGGCCTGCTTCATGTGCAGTCGCAAGCCCAACGAGACGCAATGCGCTCCCTCGAGCTGGAGAAACAACTTTCGCAAGCCCAACTCAAAGCCCTGCAGATGCAGCTCGAACCGCACTTCCTCTTCAACACGCTCAACGCGGTAACCTCCCTCGTCGAGCTGGGAAGAAATCAGGAAGCATCAGAAACCCTCGCACACCTAAACACCATTCTGCGAACAACCCTGCAACGCAACACCCCCGAAAAGGTCCCCTTCGCGCAGGAGCTTCAAGTAGTCGAAAGCTACCTCGCCATCCAGCAGGTCCGCTTTGCCGACCGCCTCCGCGTGCGGATCAACACCACGCCCGATGCACTGGAAGGTATGGTCCCCTGTTTCATCCTCCAGCCCATCATCGAGAACGCCATCCGCCACGGAATCGCCCACCGCGAGAGCGACGGCCTGCTCGAAACCTCAGTCGAACGCATCGGCGATACCCTCAGCCTCCGCGTCCGAGACAACGGCCCCGGCTTGCATGGCTCATCGAAGCACACCAACGGCCACGGCATCGGCATACGCAACACACGCGAACGCCTCTCCTACTTCTACCCCGGAACACACGACTTCATCGCCGTCGAACCCGAAACCGGTGGCTACGAAGTCACCATCCGAATCCCCTACGAGCGACAGAGAGCACACGCATGAAGCTTCGAACCATCGTCGCGGATGACGAACCCCTGGCACGCGATCGCCTCAAACTCCTGCTCTCTCACGACGACGAGATCGAAGTCATCGCCGAATGCAAAAACGGCAAAGAGACGATCGCGCGTCTCAAATCCACACCAGCTGATCTCCTCTTCCTCGACATCCAGATGCCCGGCCTGGGAGGCTTCGACGTCGTCGATACCCTAGGCATCCCTCGCATGCCCCCGACCGTCTTCGTCACAGCGCATCACGAGTTCGCCGTCAAAGCCTTCGCTGTGCAGGCCATCGACTACCTCACCAAACCCATCGAGCCCCTCCGGCTCTCCGATACATTGGCTCGAGTCAAAGAGCGGATCGCCAGCCACGCCGCCCTTCAGACCAAAGAGCAGTTGTCCGAAGCACTCGCCGCCCTGCGAAACCCCTCTCGCACCGAAAAAACCTGGCAGGAGCGCTTCATCGTCCGCGACGGCGCCAAAGACGTCCTCATCAACGTCACCGACATCGACTGGATCGAAGCCGCCGACTACTACTCCTGCCTGCACGTCAACGGCAGAAAGTACATGCTGCGCGAAAGCATTAAGCAGTTAAGCGGCAAACTCGACCCAGCCAAATTCGTACGCCTCCACCGCTCTGTGATCGCAAAAATCGAACACGTTAAAGAGATTCATCACGACGGACGAGCGGAATACTTCGTCGTCTTGACCAGCGGCCAGCGGCTGAAGATGAGTAAGGTCGGCTGGAAAAATCTCATTACCGCCAACAGCACGCAGTAATATGGGCGCATGCAAAGGCATGAACTTCGCCACAACGGACTGAAGCTCTCGTATCTCGACTCCGGCAATGAGGGTCACGTCCTAATCGCCCTCCACGCTCACATTATGGAGTCCGCAACCTTTATCCCCCTGCCCAAAATGTTACCTCCCGGATGGCGCGTCATCGCCCTCGACCAGCGCGGCCATGGACACTCCGATCACGCATCCAGCTACACCCGCGACGACTACATCCACGATCTGGAAGCCCTCTTCGATCACCTGAACCTTACCGATGCAGTCCTCCTCGGCAACTCCCTCGGCGGCGTCAACGCATACCAGTTCGCCGCTCGGCACCCGGACAAGGTCCGCGCCCTCATCATCGAGGACATCGGCACCGAACTCGCGGACAACCTCAGCTTCGTCCTCCCCTGGGCCGGCCAGTTCCCGACCCGCGAAGCCCTCGCAGAATCCATCGGTCCGATCTCCGCCTACCTCCAGGACTCCTTCCGCGAGACTCCCACCGGATGGAAACTCGCCTTCAACCCACACGACATCGTCGAGTCGGGAAGATGCCTCGCAGGAGATCACTCACGAGACTGGATCGCCACCCAATGCCCTGCCCTCCTGCTTCGCGGGCGCGACAGCAAGGTAACAACCCAGGCCAACCTCGAACAGATGGCCTCCCAGCGTCCGAACACGCGCCTGGAAACCCTCAATGGCGGACACGTCCTCCACG
>DATDHL010000017.1:0-2156 GCA_036521575.1 Edaphobacter sp.
TGTGGAGGACCGCTACCACATCCATGATGCGTGCCGCTCGCCGTTCGGGATGCCGGCCAGAAGCAGGGTTATAAATCAGTGCAACACGATGCATCCGATGTAGCCTCCTGGGGCCCGCTCGCAAATATCTGAGAAGGCAGAACCGAAGAAACTCTACGCCAATTCGCTCTTTGCGAGGGCGATTGGGTCAGACTGCTTGTTTTAGGCGCAATTTCGCTTAGACCAATGCAGCTAACGTCAGAAATCACTGCTTCGTCGATTGAATGCATCCAAGGTAAGGGGGGTTCTATTCTCCATGCGTGCCAAGGGACTTTCCCGTCGAGATTTATTGAAGATTGGTGCAGCCGCCAGCGCAGCAGAGATCGCTGCTTTGCTCCTTCCAGGATGCAGCGGATCGAAGAATGCTGCATCCAGCGTTACCACGACGACCTCTTGTTCGAGGTTGACTGACATCGACCACGTCGTCATCTTCATTCAGGAAAACCGCTCGTTCGACCACTACTTCGGAAGCTACCGCGGGGTACGCGGATTCTCGGACACGAGCGGCAGGTTCGGGCAGCCCGACCCCGCAAACAGCGTGAGTTCACCAGCGGGTGTTTTGATGCCATTCCATCTCGATACGTCGCGGACGAACTCAGCGTGCACCCACGACATCACCCATGACTGGGTACCGCAGCACCAAAGCTGGAACGGCGGAGCGATGGACGGTTTTGTGACCTCTCGTCTGCCGATCAATGCCAATGATGCCGCGCTCAGCATGGGCTACTACACTCGCGCGGACCTTCCCTTTTACTATGCCGTGGCAGATGCTTTCACCCTGTGCGACAACTACTTCTGCTCAGTGATGGGCCCCACTGACCCAAATCGCCTCTACACCATGGCGGCTTCCATTGACCCCGCTGGCCAGAATGGCGGCCCCGTACTGCAAACGCTCGTTTCAAACCGGTCCTCGTTCTTCGGCAAGCTCACCTATACGACGATGCCCGAACAGCTTCAGACTCGCGGAATTTCGTGGAAGGTTTACACGTCGCCTGACCAGAACATTCTGAACAGCATTTTCTCCGATAATGTTCTCTCATATTTCAAGAACTTCCAGGACCCAAATTCGTCGCTCTACAAAAATGCATTCCTGCCGCAGTTTCCGACTGACTTTCTGTCGGATGCGTTGACGGGAAATTTACCACAAGTCTCCTGGGTGATCGCCTCCATTGTTGACTCCGATCACCCGCCTGCGCCATCACTTTTCGGCGAGATCACCCTCTCCTCAATGATCACCGCTTTGAGCACGAATCCAGTGCAATGGGCGAAGACGGCAATGTTCGTCACGTATGACGAGAATGGCGGCTTCTTCGACCATGTCCCTCCGGTGACGGCGCCCCCGGGCACCGCAGGCGAATACGTCATCGCGCCCGCGGTGCCGGATCCAACGGTAGTTGGTTCGCCACAGATTCTGGGGCCAATCGGCCTGGGTTTCCGTGTGCCTATGCTTCTGATCTCTCCGTTCAGCAAGGGTGGGCTGGTTTCCTCGGATCTCTTCGATCACACTTCCGTGCTGCGATTTCTTGAGACACGTTTTGGCGCCGAAGTTCCCAACCTGAGCGCGTGGCGTCGTGCCACAGTCGGGGATCTCACAAGCGCCTTCAACTTCGCAAAAAACGACCAGTCAATTCCTGTTCTTCCAGCCACTCAGCCTCCAATTCCGCAGATCATTACCGGATGTCTCGCGAGCCTTTCCAGCACAACGCCGTATCCGGTTCCCAATCCGCAGAGCCCCCCGACCCAGGAAGGCGGAACGGCGGCTCGACCAAGCGGTCTGTGCTAAGGAGAGAACAATGGTCGCAGTCCTTGGAAACGGTGTTTTCGGAGACTATAACCTACAGCATGAACTTGCCGAAAAGGGCCTTTCCGGAACTGCGGGATTTCTACCGGGTTGCCCGTCATTCCAGTACACTCCGCGATCTATACTGTCACGATTCAATGACACCGATCGACGGCTCATTTTCCGTGGGCCCCGTATGCTTGGGCGAACCTAACTGCTGAGAAACGGCGTTTTCGGCAACGAGAGGTTGGGGCTGTTTGAGGAAAACGCGAATGCATACCACAAGGATTACCCCCCTGCTATTTCTCGCCTTAGCGGCATTTGGGCAGGACATGAA
>DATDHL010000018.1:0-5123 GCA_036521575.1 Edaphobacter sp.
GGAGCCTCCTACGCAGAAGAAGAAGGCGTCGACCATCTGGCCGTCCTTCTTGATCTTTTTGCCCTCGAGGCCGATGTCGGCGATCCAGTGCTGGCCGCAGGAGTTGGTGCAGCCGGTCACGTGGAGGCGGATCTGCTGGTCGAAGCCGGGGAGACGGTCTTCGAGTTCGTTGACGAGCCACTTGTTGAAGGCCTTGGTCTCGGAGATGGCTAGCTTGCAGAACTCGGTGCCGGTGCAGGCGATCGCGCCGCGCCAGAAGGCCGAGACGTCGACGTGGAGGTTGAGGGTGTTGAGTTCGATGACGAGGGCTGCGGTCTCGCGGTCGGGGACGTTGACGACGAGGATGTTTTGGCCGATGGTGGCGCGGAGTTGGCCGTTGCCGTACTTGTCGGCGAGGTCGGCTAGGGCGATGAGCTGATCGCCGGAGAGACGGCCGTTGAGCACGGAGGCTCCGACGGAGGAGAGACCGGGCTGGCGCTGCGGGGCGATGCCTACGTGGTCGCGGTAGATGTCAGCGGGGACGACGTCGGCGGATGCGGGGTTGGGATCGAGCTTGTAGCCGAGCTTTTCTTCGAGGGCGACGAGGAAGGACTCGGGGGTCCAGCCGTGGCGCATGAAGAGGTACTTGATGCGGGCGCGGGTGCGATTTTCGCGGAGCTCGGTCTGCTCCTTGAAGATGCGGACTACGGCGGTGACGACTTCGAGGGCCTTCGATTGGGGGATGAAGGCGGGGATGCGCTCGGCGATGTGGGGCTCGGTGGAGAGGCCGCCGCCGACGCGGAGGGTGTAGCCGATCTCTTCGTTACCATCGACGGTGCGCTTGATGGCGGTGAGGGCTACGTCATTGATCTCGGGGTAGGTGCACCAGATGGGGCAGCCGGTGACGGAGATCTTGAATTTGCGCGGGAGATTGTAGAACTCCGGGTTCGCCGTGAGATGGTGCGCGATTTCGACGGCGAGGGGGCTGGAGTCGATGAGTTCGGTGTGGTCGAGTCCGGCGAGAGGGCAGCCGGTGACGTTGCGGACGACGTCTCCGCAGGCTCCCTTGGGGGAGAGGCCGACGGCGGTGAGTGCATCGACGACTTCGACGAGGCCGGAGAGGGTGAGCCAGTGGAGCTGGATGTTCTGGCGGGTGGTGATGTCGGCGAGGTTGCGGGCGTACTTTTTGGTGAGCTGGCCGATGACGCGGGTCTGCTGGCTGGTGAGGATGCCGTTGGGGAGGCCGATGCGCATCATGAAGAATTCGGTGGCTTTGCCCTCGCCATTGGCGCCGCCGGTGACGCCGAGGCCGTCGCCCTGGGTGTAGACGCCCCACCATTTGAAGTAGAGACCGGTCCACTCGGGCAGTACGGTGTCGCGGCCATTGCGGGCGAACTCGCGGACCTCGTCCCAGGCTTCCCAGGGGTTCTTGGCGAGCTTGAGGCGCTCGGAGCGCTGGGCCTTGGTCTCTTTGACTACCGGTGCTGGTGTGGTGGACATGATGGAATCCTTTGGGTCGGCCAGAAATAAGAAAGGCCCACTGGGTAGGTGGGCGCTGTGTGACTTTGCTGGGATGTTCGGGACTTGATGTGAAGTCTACGAATCGAGGCAAAGGCGACGGCGCACAGGATCGCAACAACACATGCGACAAGCTGCGAAAGACTGCGTGCGGAGAATCGCCATTGCTTTAAAGGTTAATTGCGGATTGGGGTGGCGTCAAGGGCGCAGGAGTGGGGAAACTATTTTGCTGCCAGTGCGGTACCTACTGCAAATCCCGGTTTCTGAAGACTTTGCCGTTCAGTATCCAACGTTCCGTCGACCTTGATGCTTCGTCTGCAAAGCACGGTAAACCAAAGGGCTCGCCCGCAGTCGCTGGCGTAGATCAAGGTCTCGGAGTCTGAGGTCCAGGCAGGTTCGATATTGTTGCAGGGTGCGTGGGTGAATCTGTGCGTTTGGCCGTTGTTCAGGTCGCGGAGCCAAAGGTTCCAGTTTCCGCCCTGTAGCTGGCTGTAGGCGAGCCAGTGGCCGTCTGGAGAGATAGCGGGATAGCGAGCGTCGTTTATGCCGAGGGATCTGATGTTTCCTGCCTGATCGGTGGTGAATAAGCCTGGCGGGCCCCCGAAGCTTGCTGCGAAGATGAGATCTCCAGCGGGGAGAAAAGACATTTCAAACACGTTGAGTCCAGGCGGTGTGAGAGGCCTGTCTGCTTTGTCCGGTTGATCCAGAGCGCGGACCCAGAGGCGCGCCCGGCCGCTGTCCTCGCGGAGAAATGCGAGCCATCGGCCATCAAACGATGCCACTGGGGATTCAGCCTGTCGAATATTGCTTCGCACCTGAGGCGTGGAGACGATTGTGGATTCATGCCCCGTCTGCTCGATCCAACTTTCGCTGTTCGCAGCGGTCACTGCGAGGTAGTCGTCAGGGCTGGCGCTGCTGAACTGGACGGTGCCAAGGTGGGTGACTGCGGAGTGGTAGCCGTCGCCCAGCATTGCGATGGACAGAACCTTATCCTCTTGTATGGCTGGATCGACCATCATATAGACGTCTTTTGGCGCGGAGATTCTCCACTGATAATCGGCGTAAAGACCTTGCAGATGGCGGAGATTTCCTGCGATGCTAAACGCCACGAATACGGCGAGTGCAACTGCCCACACACGGCGATTGATCTTTGAGTTTTCGCGGGGTTGTTGTCGGATCAGAAGTGCGTAGGTGAATACGCATAACAGAATCAATGCATAGAGCCGTGGCACTGCCAGCAATGCGAGCCAGCCTTCTCCTCCAGTATTTGTTCCTCCTAGAAACCCAGCCGCCGCGTAAAGAGGCAGCAGTATCGCGAACGAGAGATACGGCTTCTCCTGTTGGAGCGAACTGAGGACTAAGCATGCGGGGAGGATCAGAAGAGTGAAGAGGTAGGAGCCGGGAGAGGTGGAGATTGCGAGGGTGGCCAGCAGGATGGCTGCCCATTCGAGATGGAGTTGGCGTGGACTGGTTTCGTTTGGGTTCGCGAGGAGCAAGGCCGGGGCTAAGATCGCCATCTGCAGCAGAGGGTGGCAGACCGCGAACAGCCGCGGTGCATTTATGGTGGGATGCAGATTCAGCCCTGGCTCATAGATGAAAAGCCGATGCAGAAGTGATGACAGCGACGCGGCTCTGAGGTTGTAGGGGTCCAGTCCTTCGCCACGGAGCGAAGCTGGCAGCACTTGAAAAAGATATGTGCGATGCAGCTCCCAACCGAAGGTCATGATTGAGACAAGGACTGTCCCCAAGGCTCCAATGGCAGTCGCCGCTGACGGACATAGAGCCAGCACGACAGCGTCAATAGGAACAGCAGCAAGACATAGTATTGCCCGTATAGGAAATTTACCCGTAACGAAAAATTCAATGCAATGACGAGAGCGATTCGTCGCAACGGAAGCTCCGTCAAGGCTCGCAGGAGGAATGCAGTTGCGAATAGGAGGCCAAGGTTAAGGATGATCCAGCAGCGCTTGGCCGCCAGGGGGGGCATCGATGTAAGTGGATAGACGACCAGGGTCGAAAAGGGCGTGATTGGAACCATGCCGACGATCCGCTGATCGATGTCGCGGTGATCTTTCTGACGCTGCAGCCATATCCACTCGTAGATGCGCGACGTATCGTAGTGCTCGTATACGAGGCGCGCGGTCAGATAGTAGTTTTGGGAAGTCAGTGTTGAGGGTTCGCCATGCGCTGGGTAGCGTGCGAACACCGATCTGTGCTGCCATTAAGGCGAACAGCATCCACTCGGCAATACGGAGCCATTGGCGGGGCTCGGGAACACGATCGAGGTTAGAAGGTAGTGAATTTTCCAAGGGTATGACTGACGGCAAACTGGGTTTGCGTGGGTTAGTCTGGCTGGAAGTTGCTGAAGAGGGTGTTGAGGGATTCGGCGAGGGTGGGGTGGGCAAGGTCGGCTTCGCGGAGGACGGTGTATTTGAGCTTGCCCATCATGGCGATCTGGATCATGGCCATGAGTTCGCCGCCCTCTTCGCCGAGGATGGCGGCTCCGAGGATTTGATCGGTTTCGGGATCGACGAGGGCCTTCATGAAGCCTCGGGATCGGTCGGTTTCTACGGCGCGGGCGACCGAGGTCATGGGGATGCGGGCTATGCGGACTTTTTTGCCTTGCTTGGTGGCTTCCTTTTCGCTGAGGCCGATGCGGCCCAGCTGGGGGTCGAGGAAGACGCAGTAGGGGAAGATGCGGTTGGCGATGCTGGCGTTGCCGCCCTGGAGGAGGTTGTCGCGGAGGATGCGGAAGTCGTCGTAGGAGACGTGGGTGAAGGCGGGGCCGCCTTTGACGTCGCCGATGGCGTAGATGCCGGGGACGGTGGTCTCGAGCTTGTCGTTTACGGGGATGAAGCCGTGGGGGTCAGTTGCTATGCCTGTGGCGGAGAGGTTTAGGTCTGCTGTGTTGGGGTGGCGACCGGTGGCGATGAGGAGGTGGGTGCCTTCGATGGTCTTGGTTGCGCCGTCGTGGTTGATGGTCAGCGTAAGGACATTGCCGGTGGAGGAGACTCTTTCTGCGCTGGCGTTGAGGAAGATGTCCATGCCGTCTTCGCGGAGGAATTTTGCGATCTCTTCGGCTACGTCGGCGTCTTCGGCGGGGAGGAGTTGGTGGTCGCGCTGGATGACGGTGACATGGCTGCCGAAGCGCTGGAACATCTGGGCGAACTCGAGGCCGACGTAGCCGCCGCCTAGGACGATGAGGTGCTCGGGGACGGTGTCGAGCTCCATGATGCTGGCGTTGTCGAGCCAGGGGACGGTATCGAGGCCTTCGAGCGGGGGCTTGGTGGTAGAGAGGCCGGTGTTGATGAAGATCCAGTCGGCGGTGAGGGTTCGCTCGCCGCCTTCGTTCAGGCGGATCTGGATTTGCTTTGGGCCGAGGAAGGATGCTTCGCCTCGGATCAACTCAACGAGTTTGGCTTTCTTCAGGCCGTTCTCGCTGCCGTCCCGCCATTGCTTGACGATCTTGCGCTTTCGTTCGCGAACTACGGAGAGGTCGATCGAGATTTCGCCGGTACGAACGCCATAGTCCTTTCCGCGGCGTGCGAGGTAGGCGACCTCGGCGCTGGCGACCATGGTTTTGGTGGGGGTGCAGCCGGTGTTGATGCAGGTTCCGCCGACGTTGG
>DATDHL010000019.1:0-3711 GCA_036521575.1 Edaphobacter sp.
CGAAGAGAGCGTCCCGCAACGGACACTGATCGCAGCCGACGCCGCAAGACTGGACCTCCTCGCAGGCTTCATCGCCGAGCGCGACATGGGAAGCGAAGGCGCAGGCTGCGCCGATGTGGCCGTACGCAATGCCATCAACTCGGGCCTCATCCCCGGCCCCCGCATGCGCGTAAGCTGCAACGCAGTTGATATTCTCGGCGGCCATGAAGACGCAAACAACTTCAACCCCGCGCAGAAAGTCCTCTCCAACGCCGACTACGCCAACTCAGCCGAACAGCTTGTCGAAGTCATTCGACAACAGCGCAAAGACGGAGCCGACTTCACCAAAATCTACGAAACCGGAAGAGACTCTCTGCACGACGGAGTCTTTCAAACGCCTTACCAATACACCGAAGCCGAACTCGCCGCAGCAATCGCTGAAGCTGCTCGCACCGGAGGAGACCGCACCTCCGGACGCGGAATTGCCGTCCACGCAACCGGCGAACCGGGAACAGGCTACGCCGTAGCAGCAGGCGTCGCGTCCGTCGATCACGCTTATCAACTCAGCGACGCGACCATGAAGGGCATGCACGACAAAGAGATCTATGCCGTTCCCACCTTCGCCATCGCCGAGTACTTCGCCGACCATGCCGCGACGCCCGAACGCGCAGCGTACCTCCGCGCCGAACAGGCCTTTCACGCGGCTGAGTTCAAAAAGCAGATGGCAGCGGGGGTTCCCTTCGCCGTAGGCAGCGACGTCGGGCCATTTCCACACGGCACGCAGGCGCGCGAGATGGAGTTGATGGTCGAGTATGGAATGAAGCCCGCTGATGTGCTCCGCGCTGACCTGATCAACGGAGCAAAGCTGCTCGGCTGGGGAGGCAAGATCGGCGAACTGAAGCCGGGCTATTACGCCGACGTTATCGCAGTTGCCGGGAATCCGCTGGATGACATCTCCGCGCTACGACGTGTGAAGTTCGTCATGAAAGACGGCGCAGTCATCAAGCAGTGAAGCATGACTAGCCAGCCTTCTCGGTCAGCTCGGCCCATCGTGCATAGAGGCGATCCGCTTCCTCTTGCGCTGCTTCCATCTCAGCAAGCGCTGCGGTCAACTTCGCAGCGTCGGTGGCAACAGCCGGATCTTCGACCTTCTCCCTTGCCGCCTGAAGCTTTTCTTCAGCGGCTTCCACTGCAGACTCAATCCCTGCGTACTCACGCGCCTCAAGATACGAAAGCTTCTTCTTCCCGACAGAGACAGGCGGTTTACCGGCGGCTGACGCTTCGGGCGCAATCGCCTTCCCTGTCGATCCGGGAGCGATCGGCTCCTCTATCTTGACGCCGCGCCACTGCTCCCACTGTGAGTAGTCGGCGAAGGTCTCCGATCCACCTTTGCCGTCGAGTCCGAGGACGATGGTCGAGACGCGATCGAGCATGTAGCGATCGTGGGTTACCAGTACCAGAGCGCCGGTGTATTCAAGCAGGCTCTCTTCGAGGATTTCGAGCGTCGCGATATCGAGATCGTTCGTGGGCTCGTCGAGTAGCAGCAGGTCGGCAGGCTCGAGCATCAGCTTTGCGATCAGAACGCGGGCGCGCTCTCCGCCGCTGAGCCGTTCTACTGGCTGGTTCAGCTGCTCGCTGGTGAAGAGGAACTTCGTGGCGTAGCTCGCTACGTGAATCACGCGTCCCTGATAGACCACCGAGTCTGAGTCGGGAGCGAGGGCTCGTCGCAGCGTTACGCCTTCTTCGAGTTCGCGCGTCTGACTGAAGTAGACGATCTTCAACGAGGCGGCTTTCTTTGCTTCACCGGAGGATGGGTCCAGTTCGCCGGTCAGAAGGCGTAACAGCGTGGTCTTTCCGCTGCCGTTCGGGCCGACCAGACCGACGCGCATGCCGTTGGCGATGAGGAAGTTCAGGCCCTCGACGATCTTGCGGTCACCGAGCGTGATGCTGACGTCTTCCAACTCCACCAGCCGCTTCGTCTGCCGGTCTGTCGCCGAGAAGTCGATCCCTGCGGTTGAAGTCTGGACGCGTGCGTTCACGTCTTTCAACTGCCCGATCAGCTCGTGGGCGCTGTCGATGCGCGCCTTTGCCTTGGTTGCTCTGGCCTTGGGTCCTCGACGCAGCCACTCTACCTCGGTTTTGACGCGGTTCTTCAGCGACTCCTGCAGCTTTGATTGAGCTTCGAGGTACGCCTGTTTGCCTTCGATGAACTTTGAGTAGGTTCCTTTTACTCGCAGGAGGCCGTCGGCGTAGACGCGGTTGAGTTCGACTATCTCCGTCGAAACATTCTCAAGAAAATAACGATCATGGCTGACCAGAACACAAGCAAAATTACCTTCATTCAGCAGCTCCTCGAGCCAGACGATTCCTGACAGGTCCAGATGGTTCGTCGGCTCGTCGAGCAGAAGAACGTCGGGATGGGTTACCACGGCCTCGGCGATGGCGAGCCGCTTTCGCCAGCCTCCGCTGAGTTTTGCGGCTTCGGCGTCGAGGGTGGGAAATCCGGTTCTGCCGCTGGTCTCGCGCAGTCTGCCTTCGCGTTCGGCTTCGGCGACGCCAGCCTGCTTCAGGGCGGCTTCGAGGACGTCGCGGACGGTGAGGCCGGGGGCGAACTCCGACTCCTGCCTGACGTAGCCGATGCGGGCGCGCTTGCGGACTGCGACGTCACCTGCGTCGGCGTCCTCGTCAGCGGCGAGAACCTTGAGCAGGGTGCTCTTGCCGGCCCCGTTCGGCCCGATCAGGCCGATGCGGTCGCCGTCGGAGACCGTGAAGGAGATGTCGCGAAAAAGAGCTGTGGCGCCGAAGGCCTTGGTCAAGCCCTGCGCATTTAAGATTGGAGGCATCCCCTTAGTTTACCGTGATACTGGGCACCCCACACCCCTGGGCACCTTTTGACCTAAAGTCTTCGAAAGATTCGGGTTAGGTCCGGACCTGGGTCTGGCTGTTATCTGTCTGGTTAACGGGAAGGCCCCGGCTTGCAACCGGGGCTTTTGGGAAATCGATCTATATCCAGTATAGCTAGTCGGATGGAATTTATCGGCACGTGAAATCGACTTGATGGGCGCGGATATTTCGCAAACCGGCGCTTGACAGGTTTTGGTGCGGAAAAGTGATTAGTCGAGATCGAAGTCCCGCAATGGCCGCTCTCCGAGGGGAGTTTCCTTGGCTTTCTTGACGGCCTCGGCGAACTTCTTGGCCAGCACGTCGTCCTTGTTCTTCTGCGCCTCGACGCTCTGGGCGAAGATGGAGTCGCGGCGGGCATCGCTCTCGCGGAGGGCTTTCGCTGCTTCGCCGAAGTCCTCGAACATCTTCTTCCTGGGCGCGGATTTGTGGGAGATGATCGCGCGTGATACGGGATCGACCTTCAACATCGCACCGCAGTCCGGACACATTACTTCAAATGGCTGGTCACTCAGGCCCATGGCTACTCACCTCAAACGACCATTCTAAAACGTCGAAGGGTTCGGTCAAAGTTCCGGGGTTGAAGCGGCGAGGAGTGACACGGTTTCTCTTTACAGCCTGACGACGACGTGGCCGGGACACTGGTTTCCGGCGACACCCACCAGACGCTCGATCAGCCCTTCGCCGTAGCGCGCCAGGAACCACACGCCAGCCAGTACGCGCTCCTGCGGGTGGCCGTCGGGGTAGAGGTTCAGGGTGATGGCTTCGGCGTGCTTGCGCAGGCTGGACTCCTTCTGGAGTTCGTAGGTCGCGGCCATGCGGCGGAGACGG
>DATDHL010000020.1:0-3565 GCA_036521575.1 Edaphobacter sp.
CTCAGAAAATTATGGCGGCCCGATCGTAACGGCAGGTGGTGTTGTTATCATCGCTGGCACCATCTATGACAGGAAAATCCGAGCCTTCGACAGCAAGTCCGGTGAGCTCCTTTGGGAAGCCATGCTCCCCTACGCCGGCAACGCAACTCCAGCAACTTATATGGTCGATGGAAAGCAGTACGTCGTGATTGCAGCCAGCGGTGCACGTAATGGAAAAGGACCGCAGGGTGCGGCCTATGTCGCCTTCACTCTACCGTAGCCCGCTTCCATAAAAGTTATGGATTGATTCAAATTTACGCGACTAAGAGCCGCAAACTACAATACTTCGCTAGTGAATTTGTCACCCTTTCAGATGGTTACGTCTGCGGATCTCCCGGATCAGCGCGCTGTGATCCAGATCACCATCCCCATGGCCCACCATGTCTTCGAACAGTGAATTCACCAGGGTGGCCACCGGCAGTGACAGCCCGATTGTATTCGCGTAATTTATCGCATTGCGTGTGTCTTTCAGTTGGTACTTCGCGGGGCCACCCGGTGCGAAGGACCGTTTCACCATCCGCTTTCCGTGATGCTGCAGAATCACTGAATCGGCGAACCCTCCTGCCAAGGCGTCGAGCACCACGGCTGGGTTCGCTCCTCCTTGCTCTGCCAGCAGCAATGCCTCCGAAACTGTCGCGATCGTGCTGGCAACAATCATCTGGTTGACCAGTTTAATCAGCTCTCCGCAGCCCACCGGTCCAACGTGGGTGGGGCGTCCCAACACTCGCAGCAGCGGTTCAACGCTATCAAAGTCTGACTTCGATCCGCCGACCATGATGGCAAGCGTCGCATTACGGGCACCGTTTTCGCCACCTGATACCGGTGCGTCGAGGTAGCGGATACCGAGCACGGCGGCCTTCTCTGCTTGCGCAGTCGCCTCCGAAACAGCCATGGAACTCATTACCACGATTGCCGTCCCAGACTCCATCGCGGTAGCAACACCGCCTTTACCAAACAGCAGTTCGTCGCACGTTGGGCCGTCGCTCAGCATGCAGATCAACGTCGAGATACCTCTCGCGACTTCGCAAGGTTCTGCGCACACTTTCGCTCCTTCCTCACGCAGAGACTCCAGTTTTTCCAGAGATC
This sequence comes from Edaphobacter sp., assembly GCA_036521575.1. GTDB lineage: Bacteria > Acidobacteriota > Terriglobia > Terriglobales > Acidobacteriaceae > Edaphobacter. The sequence continues at coordinate 1,126 of DATDHL010000020.1, forward strand.
TGTTCCACACGTGCAGCGAATACCCCGCCTGCAATAGATGATGCGCCATGGGGCCTCCCATGATACCCGTCCCAATAAATCCAATAACCGACTTATCGCTCATTCCATCTCCTCAGATGAGATTAGCCTTACGTTCCCGTATCAGTGGAGAACGTGATAGCCCCAGGCCAGCCGCAGCAACAACTAAAGCAATAACGAAGAAGCTGATGCGGTAAGATCCTGTGTGCATGTAAAGCCTCCCCATAAACATAGGCGCAAAGAATCCGCTTAGGTTTCCAATCGAGTTCACCAACGCAATTGCGGTAGCAGCCTGCAGCCCAGTAACTAGGGTTGCGGGAATCGTCCAGAAGACGTTAATCGCGCAATAGAGCCCCACAGCGAACAGCGTGAAACCAATCATGACTGCAGCGGGACTACTGGCAACCAACGAAACCGAGAACGCCGTCGCGCCGAACACAGCGGCCATACCGGAATGAGCACGTCGCTCCTGAGACTTGTCGGAATGCTTGCCCCACCAGTACATTGCAACGCTTGCCGTGGCATAAGGAACTGCGCTCAAGAAACCAGTCTCTACCAATCCAATGTGTAAGCCATGCCGCTGATTGAGTGATTGCAGCACCGTCGGCAGAAAGAAGTTCAAAGCATTCGAACCACAGGTTATCCCGAAGTAAAACACAGATAGGATCCATACCACCCGGCTCTGTAGCACCTCTCGAATCAGTTCACTCTTAGATGCCCCGCTAACGGACTCGAGGCTTCGCTGTTCCGCGGCCAGTTCCCGGATCAGCCAAAGGCGCTGCTCCCTTGTTAACCATTCTGCATTACTTGGAGAATCCGTCAGATAGAACAGGCAAACGATGCCTAGCACAATAGCAGGTACCCCCTCGCAAAGGTACATTACACGCCAGCCCGACCAACCCAGGGTTTGCCCCCAATGCATCAGGCCAGCGCTGAGTGGCGCCCCGATTACCTGCGCTACCGGAAAGCCAATATAGAACCCTGCCATCGCTTTCGCCTTGTATTTCGCCGGTACCCAGAGCGACAGATAGAACACCACCCCCGGAAAGAACCCTGCCTCAGCAACCCCCAACAGGAAACGCAATAGAAGAAACTGGCCGGGGGTTCGTAGCAGGCACATCAACGACGCGATCACTCCCCAACTGATCATGATCCGCGCGATCCAGATGCGTACTCCAAAATGGTGTAGGAGGATGTTGCTGGGAATCTCGAAGAGAAAATACCCGATGAAGAAGATACCTGCACCAAGCCCATATAAAGATTGATTGATGCTCAGATCGCGGTTCATACCCAGCGCGCCGACCGAGACATTCGTGCGATCCAGGACATTCACGACGAACAGGATCATCAAGAATGGCAGGATTCTGCCAAAGACCCTTCGCATCACCTGCGCCTCCATAGAAGGCGCTTCACCAACAGCCAGATGCGCCATGAGTTACTGTTCTGCGCTCTGCTCTTCTATGTGAGCACGAATGATCTCCTCTATATTCACATCTTGGGGGAATCCAAGCGAAGTGGCCTTCTGTGCCTCCACGTGCGAAGGCCAACTCTCGACGATCCGCTGAATTTCCGCATCCGGCTCCCATCGGATTTTGCGTACCGCCTCGTCACCGGCTATTCTTCCGAGTGCCTCAACCATCTCACCAATGGTGACGGTAATGCCCGGCAAAGGAATGGTTCTTGACAACCCCACCATGTCCTCGTTCAGTTGCATCGCCATCATCAGGGATCGAAGGGCTGAGCGCGGAGACGAAATGTAGACCACAGTCTCCTTCTCTACCGGACATACGGCTTCTTGGCCGGCGATCGGCTCACGAATGATCGAACTCACGAATGAGGATGCTGCACGGTTCGGCTTTCCGGGACGAATCGCGATTGTAGGAAGCCGCACTGTACGTCCGTCAATAAATCCACGGCGACTGTAGTCGGCTACTAATAATTCCGCTACCGCCTTTTGCATGCCGTAAGAAGATTGCGGCGTAGGCGCAGTCTGGTCTGTCACGGTGGTCGGCAATTCGCCACCAAAGACCGCGAAACCGCTTGTATTAACCAGCCGCGGCCGTCGCTTCTGCTTACGAAGTTCCTCAAGCAAGCAGAGTAAGCCGTGGATATTTACGTTCATGCCAAGATCGAAATCTGCTTCTGCGGCGGAGCTTACTACAGCCGCCAGATGCCACACCAGATCTGCTCCGTTCGCAGCCATGGCTACCGCCGCGGAATCATTCAGATTCCCTGTGAGCAATTGCACGCGTGTGTCTTGCGGTACGCTGTCCATCGTACAGGTATCAAAGACAGTGATCGTATCGATATGTACGGATTGGCCCGCAATTTCCACGCTTCCAACCTTCAGTAAGTGCGCGAGCAGGCGCCTGCCCAGAAACCCCGAGCCGCCCGTGATCAGTATCTTCATTGCTGCCTCATT
>DATDHL010000021.1:0-7616 GCA_036521575.1 Edaphobacter sp.
CCTTCCTTCTCAACCCAAAGTTCCCGGAGATTCACCCCACCTTAAAAATCTGTCAAGCCTCACCACCCTCTATATCCTTTACCTTCAACAACATGCACTTGCCGATTCATTCCACTCAAAACCATATACTAAATATAGGGACCAAAAAGAACGCCCATGACATATTCCATTTAGAATGAATACTTTGCCAGTAAACCATTTACATTCAATACTTTAGCGGAAAAGTCCGGATCTAAGCCTTTTATAATCAATATTTTGCACTCATCAGTAGGGGGAGGGGTACCATCATGCCCCTAACCTAAGAAATAGCTTGGCCGCCACCCCAACTCCGGCTATAAGGAAGCGATAGCAGACGAGAAAGGTTGGACTTACATGAGGATCCGACTACTGCCTTGGACTCCAGCCATCCTCCTTCTGGCTGGCTGCGCCACCATCCACCAGCAACCCCACGCCCGGTCGGCCATCGGCTCGACCTACATCGCCCGCGAGGCCGGCTTCACCGCCCAGCAGCAAAAACTGGCCGACGAGCTCTGCTTCAAGGGCATGCCTCAAAAGACCTCCGACCAGCTAGGCCCAACTGAATTCATCTTCCGTCAGGGCTACGTCCTCGAACACAGCTCCCTCGACAAGATCCCCTACTGGGTCTGCGAGCACGTCACCCCACCCCAACTGGTAGGCGACGCCCAGCGCTCCAACCAGTTCAAGGTCGACCCCGACCTCAAAGGCCCCCACTCCACCCCAGCCGACTACAAATCCTCCGGCTACGACCAGGGCCACCAGGCCCCCGCAGCAAACGAGGCCCAGGATCAGCAGCTTCAAAACGAAACCTTCTACCTCTCCAACATGGCACCGCAACTCCCCAATCTGAACCGCGACGCCTGGAAGTCCCTCGAAACCCTCACTCGCACCTGGGTCAAGCAATACTCCGAAGCCTACGAAATCACAGGCCCCATCTTCTACGACCCCAAGGAAGACAACCCTCAGACCGCGGACGGAACCATCAAGTTCTGGACCATCGGCAAAGACGCCGTCAGCGTCCCCACCCACTTCTACAAGATCATCATCGTAAAAGACGGCTCCTCTTGGAAGTCCATCGCCTTCGTCATGCCCAACGTCACGAAGTACAAAAGCCCCTATCACCTCGAGCAATACATCAAGTCCGTGGAGTGGATCGAGCAGCACACCGGCCTCAACTTCATGCCCAACCTCACACCCCAGCAGCGCGTCACTCTCGAAACCCACGCCTCAACCATGTGGCAATAGCGGTGACGGATGAGCAACCCTGACCTCAACTTCCGCCCCGTCATCTCCGGCACCAGCATCCTGAATGCCCGCGTCAACGAGCCCGGAACCCTCGGTTACATCGCCGCCGACGACGCAGGAGCCCTCTGGATCGTCAGCGCCTACCACGTCCTCTGCAACTCCACGCTCCTCCCCTACACCGCCGACGAGTCCATCTACCAACCCGCCGCCGTCGCACCCGAGCTCGCCATCGCCCTCACCAGCGCTACCCGAGCCAATCCCCTGCTCGACTGCGCCGCCGCCCAACTCCTCCCCCCCATCACCGGCCTCAACTACCAGCTAGGCCTCGGCCCCACAGCCGCACCCGTCCCACCCGCCCCCGGAATGCGGGTCATCAAGGCCGGAGCGGTCAGCGGAGTCACCGAAGGCATCATCCTCTCCGTCAACGACCCCGACGTCCTCATCCGGACCGACCCCACCTACCCCGTCGACTATCTCCTCACCGAACCCGGCGACTCCGGCTCCCTCTGGCTCGACCAGCAAACCCACGCCCCCATAGCCCTCCACTGCGGCCGACCATCAGCCCGGCGAGCAGCGGCAAAATCCTTTTCCGCCGTCCTGGCCGCCCTCAACCTCAAGCCGCTACCTTGATCAAGCTTGACAAATCAAATCACCGGGACTTTCCTAGCAGGGTATGCGTGACAAGCTGAAACCCACCTCCAGGACTCGAGCCGCTGGACACACGCTCTCCTACGGCTTAAATCCTTTCGCTCTCTTTCCGCTCATCGTCCTCATCGGCTGCGCCACCTCTACTCCCCTCGCTCGTCACACCGCAGACTTCTCCGGCGCAACCAGCCTCGTCGTCGACAACTCCGAAAATGCCTACCGCGCCGCCGTCCGCCTTCACGATCAGGAACAGGCTGCCCTAGCCGTAGCCAAATACGACAGCGACAAGCCTTGGGACCCGCACAGCCTAAAGCCTCTCATCAACGCCAACGGCCTCCAGGCCCGTTCCGACGTCCTCGACGGCCTCAAAGCCTACGCCCAGTCCCTCGCCGACGTCACCAACGGCGTCGACTCTCCCCAACTAAATGCCGCAGCAAGCTCCATCGGCACAAATCTTCAGGCGTTCGGTCAGACTGTCAACCCAACACAACCAGCGGGAACACCACCCACTACCAGCAGCCTCATATCCGGCTTTACCATCACTCCCGAGGAGGCAAACGTCACCAGCACCGCATTCAAAGCTCTCGGCGACTATCTGGTATCCCGAAAAATAAAGTCTGCCGTACCCAAAGTCATCAATGACATGGATCCGCAAATTCAGGCCATCACCCAACTTCTCAATAGTGACCTGATCATCATTCGCCGCCAGTCTGCCCTCGACTACGAGCAGCTTCTAACCCAACAGGACATGTTCATCCGCAAGTCAGGCTCCGCACTCTCCCCCACGGAGCGTCGTGCCGAGATCGAAAAACTTCCCGGAATCCTCTCCAGCAAGCAGTCCACCGATGACATGCTCGCCGACCTCCAAAACTGCCTCACCCAGCTCGCCCTCACCCATCATGCCCTCGCCGCTGCTGCGCAAAATACCAATGCCGTTACATTGCAGCAGCGTATCGACGATCTCCGCGCCGCTGCCGAGCGCCTTGCCCGCTTCTACTTCTCTCTACCCACCACCTAGCCCGGAGGAACCATGGCCGACGCCCCACCCATCCTCAAAAAACCCGAGACCATTGACGATTACCAGGCCCTCTACGACGCCCTCGGCCGCGCCTACTGGGAAGCCTCCGATATCCAATCCAAAGACCGCATCCAGGGCGCTCGCGAAGCCATCTATGACATCATCACCGACCTTGACGAAGCCCAACTCGAAGCCAACACCGCTCTCTTTCTTGCCGTCGAGCCAAAGATCCAGCAAACCTGCGCCACTCTCCAGAAGATCCAATCCGACATCGACAACATCACCAAAAACATCACCACCGCCGCCAGCGTAGTCGATTCCATCAACAAAGTCCTCAGTATCGCCGCTACGTTCTAGGCTTCGCCTCGCGCCCCATCCCTGTAAACTTCCCTCATGGGTCTATTCAAAAAGAAGCTCAAGCAGGAACACAAAGTCATGCTCCAGGCCGAGCGCGCCGCCGGAGCACTCCTGCCCGAATACCACCGCCCCACCCCCGAGTGCCCCCACCCCGAGCGCTGGCACATGTACGACTCCATGACCGCCGAAGCCGAGGTTCTCGAGTTCCTCCGCACCCTGATCACGACTACTAAGCCCGCCCTCGTCGTCGAGACCGGCTCCTTCCTCGGCGTCTCCACCCTCTGGATAGCCGAAGGCCTCAAGTCCAATGGCTTCGGCAAAATCATCTCCTGCGAGTTCGACCCCGTAGTCTTCGCCAAGGCCAAAGAAAAGATCGCCGCTTCCGGCCTCTCCGAATGGATTGAGCTCCGCAATGAGTCCTCCCTCGAGATGCACATCGAAGGCACCATCGACCTCTTCTTCTCCGACTCCGACATGCCCATTCGCGAAGCCGAGGTCAAGCGCTTCCTCCCCCAGATCCGCCCCACCGGCCTCATCCTCATGCACGACGCCAGCTCCCACCTCAAAACTGTCCGCGACGCCGCATTCAAAATGGAATCTGAAGGCCTCCTCTCCTGCATCTTCCTCCCCACCCCTCGCGGACTTGTAGTCGCACAAAAACGCGAAGGCCGCGCCTAATCAACGCGGCTCCGGATGAATCGCACGGAATTTACGGAATCAGGTGCAAACTCCGCACACCATCCAACACAGCATCCACAACAAGCCGGCGATCGAACGTCGCCAGTTGCCCACCGTGAAAACTAGCCAGTGCGAGCAGATAGCTGTCCGTGACCTGTGCTGTCGTCAGCAGTCGCGACGCATCGAACTTCTCCGCATCCATCAAACTGATGTCGTCTGCCCAGAACACATGGCCCGGTAGCGAACGCAGTTCTGCGATGAATGGAGCCACTGCTGCCGGTGTTCCAGGTGAATTTGGATATCTCGCATTCCCCACAATCCGAAGCACTCCATTTTCCGTCAACGGACAAGTGGCCCAGCTTTGCCGCCCATACGCAGCAAACCACACATGAGCAGCATCATGTTGAACGTGAGCCGGATCGATCAACGCAATCAGGACATTGACATCGAGCAGAAAAGTCATCCTGGCAATTCGTCATGGAGCTGGTTGACCAGTTCTAGTGTCACTGCCATTGCATCGGGGCGAACCGGCAACAATGGAACGCCATTTCGCGAAGACTTGCCTGACTCTTCCGGCCGCAACGCCTGTCGCGAGAGTGCAGAGATAATCTCACCCACACTCTTATGCTGCCGCATTGCCAGATCCTTGGCCGCCGCGAGTACGTCATCATCGATGGTAAGCGTAGTCCGCATCTCATAACATCATACATCAAGCATCAGATGCTCTACAAGTTGAATAGTTCTCGCAACCTTTTGGTTTGCGATCGGCTCACCGGAATTTCCGTCTTCTTCGGGTCATCCATCCGCAGCTGATAGCTCGACTTGAACCAAGGCACCACCTCGCGAATGTGCTGGATGTTCACCACAAACGACCGATGCGCCCGCCAGAACGTCTCCGGATCCAGCTGATCCATCAACTCCTCCAATGTCCGGCAGTTCGAGTGCCCCTCCACCGTAGAAGTCACCACGCTGATCGTCCCCTCTGCAATTGACGCGAAGCAAATCTCCTTCTGATCCACCAATAGCAGCCGACTCTGCGCTCGCACCACCACCTTGCCCGTATTCGGCTTCGGCGCCTGAGTGTGCGACTCCTCCACCAGCTTCAGCAGAGCATCAAGCTTCGCACCTGTCTCTTGAGCCCCATTCGCAGACTCTCCCGCCCCCACCAACTTAGCCTGCGCCTTCTCGATCGTCTGCATTACCCGCTTGCGATCAAACGGCTTCAGCAGATAGTCAATCGCGTTCACCTCGAACGCCCGCACCGCATACTGATTGAACGCCGTCGCAAACACCACCTGAGGCATCGGAACCTTGCGGTCCAGCAGCTTCTTCAACACGGCAAACCCATCCAGCCCGGGCATCTGCACATCCAGAAACACCACATCGGGCTTATGCGTACGAATCAGCTCCACCGCTTCAATTCCATTGGTTCCCTGAGCCAGGACCTCAACCCCACCCACGCGCTCCAGCAGATACTGCAACTCCTGCCGGGCCAGCGGTTCGTCGTCGATAATGAGTGCCGTCAGTGACATCGCTACAACTAGTCACTATACGCGCGCAGCCTCGCCGGCGTGTGGTCCTCGGCCAGATCATGCCCACACTGGACGCAATACACATCCGTGATCTGCACGCCCCGGAAGCACCGTCCGCACACCGGAGCCAGTTGAAACTGACACTGCGGACAGAAATGCACATTCGACGTAAGCTCCGTGCTGCAATGCGGACAGGGGATAAGAACCGGCTGCCGCAGTAGGAAGTACACCACCGCGCCAATTCCACCCGGCATCAGCCCCACGATCAGCATCCACAACCCGGCCGGCATATTCCGCCGCTTCACGTCCCGGCTCACATACCCCACCAGCAGAACATAGCTGGCAAACGCTGTCCCCCACGCGTAGCCCATCAGCAGCCGCATCGGCAGCATCTCATGTTTATGATGCGGCATCACCCCATGAAACAGGTACTGCACTCCAGCAAAGACCGCGATCGCCAGAACCACCGACCATGCAGGAATCATGCCCAGGCGGTCTTCCCCACCCACCTGCGACTCCTTCGATCGGCTTGTCTTCGGCTTCCACGCGATCGTCATTACATGGCCTCTCTGCCGGAGCGCTTATGCGTACGACGGAACCATACCATCGCCAGCAGCCCCATTGAAACCGGAAAAAACCAAAGTGCAAGAACCAGAAACTGACCGCTCGAGTCCGGCACACCCGTCGGAGTAACCTCGTATTGATCAAGAAGGCTCCAAACCGCCGTGCAGATCATCAACACCAACGCGGAGCACACCACCATCGGGATCCACATGCTGCGCCTACGGTTCCGCTGCGCCGCCATCGTCGTCGCCCGCTCCCGCACCACACGATGCGTCCGATTCACAATCGACGATCGCGCCGCCGAGCGCATCCCCGGTAGCTCTCCCCGCATATACAGACCCGTATCTACTTCCGAAAACTGCTTGTCGCGACCAGCATTCATATCGCCGCCTCCCCCACAGGACGCGATGCGCGAATCTGCTCCATTTCTGGCTTCAAAGCAGCAAGACCGCGATACAGCCGGGACTTCACCGTCGAAAGAGGCGCCCGCGTCATCCCGGCAATCTCCTCCAGCGACAACTCTTCATAAAACCGCAACACCAGAACCTCACGATAAGTAGGCTCCAGTCGCAGCAGCACCTCGCCCACCTCAGCGCTGTCCTCCCGCGCCTGAAACTGTTCCAGCGGAGAAGGCCCAGCCGTCGGAATCTCAAACGGCCGCTCATCCTCCCCACCCTCATTCATCTCATCCAGGCTGGCCATCGTGCGCTTCCGGGAAAGGTCGATCACCAGATTCCGCGCAATCGTAAACAGCCATGTATCGAACCGCGCCTTGCCGTTGTACTGCGTCCCGCGCAGCAGCACCCGCATCCAGGTCTCCTGGAACAGGTCTTCGGCCACCTCGCGCTTGCCCGTCAAAAACAGCAGGTAACGCATCAACCGGTGCTGGTACAGCTCAATCAGATGATCCAGAAGCTCCGGATCCTGCTTCTTCAACCCCTGCGCAATTACCAGATTCTCGCTCTGTTGTTGAGCAAGCGACCCTGCAAGCGAGATGGACATACCAGCCATAAATTTATTGACGCTCATTTATCTGGAAAAGTCTCGGCCCTCGATTGGAATCATCCATATTCGAGCCAGCAATACCCTTAAACCGCATCCGCAAAGCACGAACGCCCGGCCAAACCGTCCAAAACGTCCGCGACTGAACCATCTACAGCAACTCCTTCATTCTACGTCCCACCACCCACAACCGCGGGTCTTTTTCATCCATTACCCTATTCCTCCCCCGCAGCGCTTACTCTTCCCTTTTCCCTCTTCCCTCTTCCCTACCCCTACCCCTACCCCTACCCCTACCCCTGTCCTCTGGCGGTAAACTCAAAATCATGGAAGTTCTCTACGGCCTCCACCCAGTTGAGGAGGCCATCCGCTCCGGCGCCCGCCAGCTCGATCACGTCAGCGTAGCCCGCGAGCGTCGCGACGACCGCCTCGAACGCCTCATCGAACTCTGCCGAGCCGCCAAAATCCGCGTCTCCATCGAACCCCGCGACCAACTCACCCGCCTAGCCCGCACCGACGCCCACCAGGGAGTCCTTGCCGTCGTCCGCGAGCGGCAGTTC
>DATDHL010000022.1:0-3145 GCA_036521575.1 Edaphobacter sp.
GTCTCGGGATCGCGCTTCTGTGTGTGGATGAAGTCGCCGAACTTAAGAGGATCGCGAATGAAGAAGACCGGCGTGTTGTTGCCCACCATGTCCCAGTTGCCTTCTTCAGTGTAGAACTTCAGCGCAAAGCCGCGTGGATCGCGCTCGGAGTCTGCCGAACCCTTTTCGCCGCCTACGGTCGAGAAGCGGATGAACGTCGGTGTCTGCTTGCCGACTGTGTCGAACAGCTTCGCTTTGGTGTACTTCTTCATGTCGGGGTTCGTACAGGTGAAGGTGCCGTGTGCGCCCGACCCCTTGGCATGCACGACACGCTCTGGAATACGCTCGCGGTTGAAGTGAGCCATCTTTTCAAACAACAGAAAATCGTCGAACACAATCGGGCCGCGCGGGCCGACGGTGAGAGAGTTCTGATTGTCGCCTACCGGCCGGCCTGCGTCGGACGTCATGGTCTCGCTCTTCAGTTCATCTGCCATACATCACCTCAAAAGAAACTGTTATTAGCAATCAGGCCGAAGCCCTCTGACACTTCGCACACACACCAATGACATCAACGGAATACCGCTCCACCAGAAATCCGTCGGCAAGGCGGTCGCGTTTCGGCACCAGGCCGAGTTCCTTCTCTCCGATGTCGGTAATAGCACTGCATTTGGAACAGACCATGTGGTGATGCGGCTCATCGTTCATCTCAACGCGCACTGAGCCGTGATGCATGCTCATCTTGCGAAAGACGCCGCTCTCCACAAAGAGATGGATGTTTTTGTAGACGGTCGCCAGAGAGATGGCTGGGACTTTCTTTTTCACCCGCGCATAGACCTCTTCCGGGCTCGGATGGCCATGCATCGACTTCATCACCTCGTAGACCACCTGCCGCTGATGGGTAACGGCGATACCGTTCTCCTCGCAGAGCTCACGAAACGATTTGGACTCATTCACCACTGGCGAAAGTATAGTCCGAAAAGTTTGATAAAGATTATTGTTTGATAAATTTAGTTATCCACAGGCTATTCTCGCCTGAGAACTGGTGGCGGAAGCCTAGTTCAGCCGCTCCCGTTCTGGCTTACCGAAGCGGGAATCCAGGGGCTTGCGTCCAGCGAAGCCATCTTCGGGCGAATGCCAGAAGCCTATTTCCTTCTCGCCCAGCTTCCAACACAGCAGGACCGTTTTGCCTTCAAGTAAACAGGGGAAATCCAGCAGGCCCTGTTCGAAGTCCTTGATCTGCACGCCGATAGCCTCGATCTCGGCGAGCGTGTCCTTGGCCTCCTGCTCGGCTTTGTCGTACTCAGCCTTGCGGCGGGCGGCGGCGACGACATTCACTTGCGTTCCGCCAACGAGGAAGATCCTCTGGCTAAGCTCCTGCATCTCGGCTTCGAGTTCGTCGGATCGTGCGCCAGCGACCTGCCCTTTACGCAAGAGGGCTTCCACTACTGGTAACAATGTCTGCGCTTCATTCAAGGTAAACGTCTTGCTCACACCCGTATCTCCAACATGCGATCGAGGGCTACCTTCGCCCAGTGCTTCACATCATCGTCCACATGAATGCGATTCACAACCCTTCCTTCGATCAAATTTTCGAGCGCCCACGCAAGGTGCTGCGGCGAGATGCGATACATTGTCGTACACAGGCATCCAGCATCGTCGAGCGTGATGACCTTCTTGCCCAGTGGAGCGAACCGCTTGGCCATACGATTGACCAGGTGGATCTCCGTGCCAACGGCAAAGCTCGAGCCTTCGGGAGCCTTCTCGATGACCTCGATGATGCGCTCTGTCGAGCCGATGGCGTCGGCCTTCTGGCAGACCTCCCAGCGGCATTCGGGATGGACGATCACCTGCATCTCGGGGTAGTTCGCGCGGACGCGATCAACGTGCTCGGGCAAAAAGCGCTGGTGCACGGAGCAGTGTCCCTTCCACAGGATGACCTTCGCAGTCTTCAAGCGGTCGGGACTTACGCCGCCGTTGATTTGATAGGGATCCCATACGACCATCTCGTTCAAAGGAATGCCCATCGCGAAGGCAGTGTTGCGTCCGAGGTGCTGATCGGGAAGAAAGAGAATCTTGCCTGCGCGAGCGAAGGCCCATTCAAAGGCGCCTCGGGCGTTCGATGACGTGCAGACCAGACCGCCGCGCTCGCCGCAAAAAGCCTTGATGGCAGCTGCCGAGTTCATATAAGTCAAAGGAATCAGGTCGCCAGTCAGCCCAGCGCGTTCCAGCGAGTCCCAGCAGTCCTCAACCTGACCGATCTCAGCCATATCGGCCATCGAGCAGCCGGCGTTCAGGTCGGGCAGGATCACCTGCTGCCATGGTTTGGCGAGCACGTCGGCGGTCTCTGCCATGAAGTGCACGCCGCAGAAGATCATGTACTTCGAGTCCGTTTCGGCGGCGACTTTGCTCAGTTTGTAGCTGTCGCCGGTGTAGTCGGCAAAGCGAATGACTTCGTCGCGCTGGTAGTGGTGGCCGAGCAGAACGACGTCTTTGCCAAGGGTCGCGCGCGCTGCTGCGATGCGGGCGTCCATGGTGTGGTCCGGCTGGGCCAGGTAGTTGTCTAAAGAACACGAATCTGCAACATTCTCTGCCACGGCCGTTGCCGTGACCTCATCCAGTAAACCGATCAAAGTACTCCGCCTTCAGTCTCATAAGGTCGTGGGCCCAAGCCTTACGCCTCTGAGACGGGGATGTTGAAAGCATGAACTGCGCGGTTGCAGTGGACTCACTGTGACATGTCACCCAATCCACGGGGATGTTGCAACCTTACTAGCGGCCCTATCTGCCGCCTGTGTTGATTGGACGATGGTCCGCACCCGGAAGGTGCATCTTTTCGTCCTGTTTTAGCGCATTTGTGCTGCCGCGCTACCTGATTGATTTTACAACAACACCGGCCATCGACATCCGATCTGTTCAGTTGGAGCGTAAGCCATTTATGATGGGATACAAGTATGCCGAGCCTCGGCGATAGTGCCGTAATATTTATCCTCGCCCTCCTGCTCTTCGGCCCGAAGAAGCTGCCCGAACTTGCGCGTCAACTGGGCAAGCTCATGGGCGAGTTCCGCCGTGCCTCCAACGAGTTCCGCATGCAGATGGAGGACGAGCTTCGGATGGCCGAGCAGGCCGAGCAGCAGAAGAAGATCGCCGCCATGGAGGCCGCCGCTCC
>DATDHL010000023.1:0-8761 GCA_036521575.1 Edaphobacter sp.
CAGTAGGGGTGGTGGGTCAGATGACTTCCTTCCTGACGGCGGTGGAGGGGTCGCCTGTGTTGGGCGTGCCGGTGGGTTCGATGAGGAGGAGATGGACCTCGTCGATGGCGACGGGACGGTGTTCGACTCCGCGAGGGACGATGTAAAGCTCGCCGGGCGCCAGATCGACGTGGGTCTCGGCTCCGGTGGTGTCGCGGAGATCGATGCGGAGGCTGCCGCAGAGGACGAGGAAGAAGTCGTCGGTGTCGGTGTGGGAGTGCCAGATGAACTCGCCCTTTATCTTGACGACCATGACGTCGTTGCCGTTGTAGGTGGCGACGATCTTGGGCGACCAGTGTTCGGAGAAGGTTGCGAGTTTGGCTTCGAGGTTGATGGCGGTTGTGGCTGGGGGCATGGGCGGGGTCTCTAGAGAATGGATGACTTGAGGTGAGGTCAGGCCGCTATTTTTTAGACGTATGCTGAGCCAAGCGAATGCCTGAGAGCTGCCAGCGCATGGCTTTGTGTTCGGTTGAACAAAGGAGTTTGAGTAGCGCCCATTGACCAACGGGGGATTGACATGGAATCAAAGAACTTTGACGCTTAGGCTTGTATGCCACGGGTCCCTGTTAGAACACTTTTCAGATTTCTGGCTCTTTTCCTATTGCTTCCCTATTTGACGACCTTCGCCAGTGCGTTGGGCGTCAACGCTGTCACCGTCAATGTGGGTTGTCCGGTACTGACCTGGAGTACTTCACAGGACATCCTTCTAGATGCCATCGTCACTGCTAGCGGCGACGTTACGTCGACGCCCTCCGGCACGGTGCAGTTCCTAGAGAACGGGACGCCGGTTGGGTCCCCTGTGCCACTGGGTCCCGGCTCTGCCGGAACCGCTGCAACTGCGACAACCATCTCCATCACTACCGCCGGAAACTACACGATTACGGAAAACATTCTGGTGATGCAACCTTTGTTGCGGCAACCTCGGGAGTGGCCTGTCCCCTGCAGGTTCTTGCGAACCCGGCGACCCTGCAGCTAGTGCCGTCCTCATCCTCGCTCACCTTTGCCGCAGGAGCAACCACGGGAAACAGCGTTGCCGTCACCTTTACCCCTATCAACGGCTTTCATGGAAGTAATCAGTTTCAAACTTCATTTGCCCCAAACCTGGGGAGCCCTGCACCCGGGACCCCTGCGACCATGTCCCTTACCGGTTCCAATGATGTCAATGGAAACTACATCGAAACAATTAAGATCACCTCCACGGCCCCATACCTGAGTTCCTCAAACGGGTCGGGCCCGGGGACGACGGTAGGCAAGCACAACTTGATTGCCTGGGCTTGCCTTCTTCTGCTAGTTCCGTTTACTGGCCTGCGCAATACTTCCCAACGGGTCTTCCTCCTGGTGGTCGGTCTGGCGTCGCTCTCCGCCCTGACCGCCTGTAGTGGAGGCGCCTCACCGTCCCAGAGTCAACCGATCCAGCAAAAGAATAGTGGAAGCGCGGGTGCATACACTGCCATGATCACCGGTGTGGCCGAGGATTTAAATACTGGCGAGAGAACAATGTTCACTGTGAATATACCGGTCACCATTCAGTGATTTATCAGGCACTGTTCGTCAACTTGCTGGAGACTTGGAATTCCGGTTCGTCATTGGGAGTTGATCGAGGCTTCGGTCCAGAGGGCTACAAAGGAACGGGGACCCGCGTGGTAGTTGTGGTCTGTGATCTGTGGGGCGATTCTCCAATCGAGGATGTCGTTTGGAGGGTCGAGTGAGGTGTCGATCCATCGGTGCCACGCGGCGTCGCCACCGGTGAGGTGGGGCAATTCGAAGTCGAGCGGCTCCCAGTAGGCATTGAAGATGAGGTGGGCGCGCCGGTCTTCTCCTTCAAGGTTCGCGGTGAGTGCGATGCTGTGCGAGGTGTCGTCCCAATCGGGCTGGTTGAGCTTGATGCCGTGCCAGCCGATGAATCCGTGTTTGATGCGTTTGGCGAGAGTCTCATGGCAGAGCACAGGATCATTACTACGGAAGAGGCGGCTTGCGATGAGCTGCTGTACGAAGCGAATGAGGTCGGGATGCTTTTCAACGAGGGTCCAATCGAACCAGTTACTTTCGTCGTCGTGGCAGTAGGCGTTGTTGTTGCCTTGCTGGGTGCGGCGGACTTCGTCGCCCATCAGGATCATAGGCATGCCGAATGAGAGGAGCGTGATGGCCAGGTAGTTTTTGACCTGACGATGACGGATCGCCTCGATTGCGGGGTCGTCGGTGGGGCCTTCGACGCCGTAGTTGTAGCTGCGATTGTCGTCGCCTCCATCGTGGTTCTTTTCGCCGTTGGCTTCATTGTGTTTGCGGTTGTAGGAGACGATGTCGTTGAGGGTGAAGCCGTCGTGGCAGGTGATGAAGTTGACGCTCTGCTCGGCTTCGCGTTGATCGTGGCCATAGATCTCCTGACTGCCAAGGACACGGTCGGCAAAGCAACGGATGGTGCGGTTGTCGCCGCGATAGAAGCTGCGTACGTCGTCGCGAAAGCGTCCGTTCCACTCGCGCCAACTGTCGCCGATGAAGCTGCCGACCTGGTAGAGACCGGCGGCGTCCCAGGCTTCGGCGATGACCTTTGTGCCGGCGAGGGTGGGGTCGGACTCGATGTCCCATAGGATGGGCGGGTTGGCCATCAACTGGCCGTTGGAGTCGCGTGCGAGAACCGATGCGAGGTCGAAGCGGAAGCCGTCTACATGCATCTGCTGTACCCAGTAGCGGAGACTGTCCTGGATCATGCGGCGGACGGTGGGGTGATTGGTATTGAGCGTGTTACCACAGCCGCTGAAGTCTAAATACCGTGAGGGGTCTCGATCGAGGACGTAGTATGCACTGTTATCGATTCCGCGAAAACACAGGGTTGGGCCGGTGAGATCGCCTTCGGCGGTGTGGTTGAAGACAACGTCGAGGATGACCTCGATGCCTGCGCGGTGGAGAGCTTTGACCATGTCGCGGAATTCGTCGGCGGGGCCGAGAAGGTCCTGACGAGAGCTGTAGGCGCGGTGGGGAGAGAAGAAGGAGATGGGTTGATATCCCCAGTAATTGACCAGGCCTCGCGGGCAATCCTGGGCATCGAACTGAAAGACGGGTAACAGCTCTACTGCGGTGATGCCGAGTTGTTGCAGATAGGGGATCTTCTCGATCAGGCCGCGATAGGTACCGCGAATCTCGGAGGCGACGCCGGAGCTTGGATGACGGGTGAAGCCGCGGACATGCATCTCGTAGACGATAGTGCGGCTGGAGGGACGGTTGATCGGAGTGTCACCCTCCCAGTCGTATGCGGCGGGATCAACGACGACGCTCTTCATAGCCGCTGCTGTGTTGTCGCCGGGCTGGGAGGCGGTGTCGCGGTTGTAGTTTTTAGGGACGACGACGCCGTATCCGTAGGGATCGAGGAGGACCTTGGATGGGTCGAATAGCAGACCGTTTGCGGGGTCTACTGGACCGTTGACTCGGTAGCCGTAGATCTGGCCGGGCTGGATGTTGGGTACGAAGACATGCCAGTAGTGGTAGGTGAGGTTGGTCTCGGGGTTGATGGAGATGATCTGGGCGGGACGGGGGTCGTCTTCGCGGTCGAAGAGGAGCAGGTCTACGCTGAATGCTTTGCGAGAGAAGAGGCTGAAATCGACGCCTCCGCCTTGGACGGTGGCACCGAGGGGAGCAACGTGGCTCGAGGGTGGTGGAAGAGTGACTGCCTGGGGGGTTTGCGGGGGGGCGGGACTTGCTTTGGCTGATGAGGATTTTTCTTTCACTTCGCCGCGAGCCAGGGGCATGGCACACCTCCGCTGTACGCCAGTTGTGCGGGAAACAGTCTATACCCGTTGGATTACAGCCTGTGAGGGGCGGCTGGGTTATTTCTGATCCTGGGCCAGGCGAAGGCCGGAGAACTGCCAGCGGGTGGCGGGGGTGAAGAAGTTTCGGTAGGTGGGGCGGATGTGGGTGGCGGGGGTTACGCAGGAGCCTCCGCGTAGGACCATTTGCGAGGACATGAATTTGCCGTTGTATTCGCCGAGGGCTCCGGGGAGGGGTTTGTAGCCGGGGTAGCCGGTGTAGCCGCTTGCTGTCCACTCCCAGACGTCGCCGAAGATTTGCTGGAGGCCGGAGAGGGCGTTGGCGGGGGTGGGATGCAGGCTGCCGGTCTCGAGGAGGTTGGCTCGCGTTGAGGGAACGACTGCGGGCTTCTTCGATGGGTCGGGTTGGGTGTAGGTGAGAAGCTCCGGCTGCGATGCGGATTCTTTTCTGAGCAGGCCAAGGCTGGTGGCGGCGTGCTCCCATTCGAACTCGGTGGGGAGGCGGTGGCCGGCCCAGCGGGCGTAGGCGTCGGCCTCGAAAAGGCTGAGGTGGCAGACGGGGGTTTCGCTTAGGTCTTCGAGCGGGACGAAGCCGTGGAGGGTGTAGATGCGCCAGCCGGATTTTGTTGTGGTGTCACGCTGCCAGTAGAGCGGGGCCTGCCAAGCTTCGGCGCGCTGGGTGATCCAGCCTTCGGAGAGCCAGAGCTCGGCGCGGTTATAGCCGTTTTGCTCGATGAAGGCGAGGTACTCGGCGCAAGTGACGGGGCGGTTGGCGAGGCGGAAGGGGGCGATGAAGACTTTGTGGCTGGGAGTCTCGTTGTCGAAGGCGAAGGCTTCGGTGGAGTTGGGATCGAGGGTCAGGCCGATCTCGGTGAGGCCGGGGCTGAAGCTGATCCAGTCGAGGGGCGGGGCTATGGTGGGGCTTGATTTTTGCTCGCGTGGGGCTTCGAGGTAGGCGGGGTGCAGAGGGTTGGTGAAGAGGGCGTGCTTGATGTCGGTGGCGATGAGTTCCTGATGCTGCTGCTCGTGCTCGAGGCCGAGGACGATGCGGCGGGCGGCTTCGTCTTCGAGGGGCTGCTGGAGGAGGCGGTCCATGGCGCTGTCGACGTGGGTCCGGTAGGCGAGGATGGCGTCGAGGGGTGGGCGGGAAAAGGAGGCGCGGAGCTTCTTCTCGGGCATGTCGCCGAGGGAGTTGTAGTAGGAGTTGAAGAGCCAGGGGAAGTCGGGGTGGAAAGGCTGGTAGGCGGCGGCAAATTCGCGGAGGACAAAGGTCTCGAAGAACCAGCTGGTATGGGCGAGGTGCCATTTGACTGGGCTCGCCTCGGGACAGGACTGGACCATCATGTCTTCGGCGGATAGGGGTCGACAGAGGTTTGATGTGGTCTGACGCACGGCCTTGTATCGGGCGAGAAGAGAGGTGGGCTGGGTCGCGACAGTAGTGGGCATGTGGGCCTTCGAGTTTTACTAAGGTATCGGATGAGGCACGCGCTGGTTTTGTTGCTTTTTTGAGGAGCACCAACGCTCGTCGCGTTATACGTGGGATCGGTTGAGCAGGCTGGCAAGCGCATAGGCTACGGATGCGGCGATGCCTCCGATGACTGTGGTCTGGATGGCGCTGCGGAGCCAGCCGGTGCCTACGAGCTTTCCTTTCAACGCTCCGAAGATGGCGAGGGCTAAGAGAGTGATGATGGTGGAGAGCTTGAGGGCTTCGGCGTTGTTGTCGATGAGCATGTAGGGCAGCAGAGGTATGAGGCCTCCGGCGATGTAGGAGAAGGCGATGGTGGAGGCGGAGCGGACGGCCCGGTTGGGGGCCGGTTCTTCGAGACCGAGTTCGAAGCGCATCATGAAATCGACCCACGCGGTGGGGTTTCGTTTGAGGGCGGCGAGGACGGGATACGCACTGGCGCGGTCGACGGCGTATTGCTCGAATATCTCGTAGATCTCTTCTTCTTCGTCCTGCGTACGCTCGACGATCTCGCGTTCTTCGCGGCGGCGTTCGGAGACGAAATGCTCGGCGTCACCACGTGCGGCCAGGTAGCCGCCGAGGCCCATGGCGATGGAGCCGGCGGCGATCTCGGCGAGGCCGGCGAGGACTACGATGTGGGAGGAGGCTACGGCTCCAGAGAGGCCGGCGGCGAGGGCAAAGGGGACGGTGAGACCGTCAGAGAGCCCGATGACGATGTCGCGCACGGTGGCGGATGATTCGAAGTGGCCTTCTACGTGTGGAGTTTGAGGGCTTTCAGATGCTTGGGTGGCTTGGTGCATGGCGGTAGTGTAGTCGAGGCTTGGGACGATGGAAGCAGAGGGGTGAGTTTTTAGCCGCCAATAGCGTCTTTCGGTGTGCGGAAACGTCTGTATGAGCACGGGGTTGCAGCTAAGGATGTGCGAGGCAGGCAGGTTATGAATCGGACGATTAGGCGGCTTGGCGGGAGCGCGATGGTGTTGCTGGCGATGACGGTTTCGCTGGTGGGCGCGGGTAGGGCGCAGGAGAATGCGGGTGGACGTGGTGAAGGCCGTGGCGAGGGTGGGGCCGCCTTTGCCGGCGGGCAGATGGTTCGTGGGACGGTTACCGCAGCTGCAGCGGATCATCTGACGGTAAAGACGGATGCGGGAGAGGTGTATCAGGTAACGGTGTCTGCTAACACGCGCATCATGCGAGACCGGCAGACGGTGAAGTTGACCGATGTGAAGGTTGGCGATGGGGCTGGCGCGATGGGTGAGTTGGATGCTCCGACCAAGACAGTGCATGCGCTGTTCGTGACTGTGATGGATGCCGAGCAGGTGAAGAAGCTGCGCGAAGGTCTGGGCAAGGTTTACATCGTTGGGAAGGTTACGGCGATCGATGAAGTGAAGTTAACGGTGTTGCGGAACGATGGTGTGAGCCAGGTGATTGAGGTCGATGAAGGAACTTCGTTCAAGCGGGGTGGGCGGCAGATGGTTTCGATGCTGAATGGGAGCGGGCCTATGGGGAACGTCGGAGGTGGTGGTGGCCGTGGGGCTGGTGCCGGCTCTGGTGCCAGCTCTGGTAGTGGCTCGGGTAGTGGTTCTGGGAGCGGATTTGGCGGCGAGAGCATTACGCTGGCGGATGTGAAGGTGGGTGATACGGTGGCGGGGCAGGGTGCTCTGAAGAACGGCGTGTTTGTGCCGACTGAACTTGGCGTGATGGATGCGGCTGCGATGACGCGAAGGAGGCGGTCCGCTGAGGGCGGTGCTGGCGGGAAGGCCGGCGCAGCGGCTTCTGGAAGCCCGTCTGGAGCCACTCCTGGAAATGCCTCTCCGGCTGGAGCGACGACTGCTCCTGCGCCTGCTTCCACTCCTAAACAAGACTGATTTTTTTACTGTTTCACTGATTTGGTTTGCGGCGAGGTTGATGTGCGGCGATTGATTACATCGATAGCTTTGGGGCTGGCAGTATCGGCTGGTACCGGTATACGGCATGGCTGGGGACAAAGTGCGGCTCAGGAACAGACTCCTATGGCTCCTGCAACTCCCGCGCAGAGTGCGGCTACGGCTGCGACAGGTGGGACGATCAAAGGGACGGTAAAGGCAGGGAGTGTTCCTTTGCCCGGTGTTGGGATTACGGCGACCAATACGCTGACCGGGAAGAAGTATGCGACGACGACCGACGTAACGGGCGCGTTTGCGATGGCGATTCCGCGGAATGGGCGGTATGTCGTTAAGGCGGAGTTGGCGGCGTTTGCCTCTGATACGAAAGAGGTGCTGATCAATGCGGCGGGGCAGAATGGCGGGAAGCCGGAGCAGATGGTGGAGTTTGGGCTGCAGCTGGCTTCGCGCGTGGCGCAGCAGCAACAGCAACAGGCTGCAACCGCAGGGACAGCGGCGGGCAGTCTGGCGGGCGCTTTGGGACGTGACACGCAGTCTCTGAATGTAACCGGTGATGCCAGCGATGCCGCCGATGCAAGTGCTGGATCGAGCAATGCCGGCGCGCAGATGCCTACGCTGGTGGGATTAGGTGGGGGCGATACAACTGCGACGGAGTCCGTTGCTGTAAGCGGGCAGATGGGACAGACGAATGGGCTTGCGAACTTTAGCGAGGATGACATTCGCCAGAGAGTGCAGGATGCGATTGCGAATGCTCAGCGTCAGGGTGGCGCGGTGGGCGATATGGCGAATGCTGTTGCGGGAATGCTGGGGGGGATGATGGGTGGACCGGGTGGGTTCGGCGGTGGGCCGGGCGGTGGTGGTGGTGGACGTGGAGGCCGCGGTGGTGGCGGCGGTGGTGGTGGATTCAGAGGGTTCAATCCGACGCAGCCGCATGGAACGGTGTTCTATCAGGGTGGCAATGGGGCTTTGAATGCTGCGCCGTTCTCGGTGGCTCAGGCGCTGGGCGAGCAGGGTGCTCAGGTGGTGAAGCCATCGTCGATGCAGAACCGGTTTGGCGTGAGCTTTACGGGATCGCCGTGGATTCCGGGGGTGTTCAAGGCTAATCCGAAGCAGTTTGTGTTTTTGAATGTGACGGGAATGAGGAATATCAATCCGCTGGTTCTGAATGGGACGGTGCCGACGCTGGCGGAGCGGAGCGGAGATTTTTCTCAGCTGCTGAGCACGGTCAGTGGGGTCACATCAGGGCAGCTGTATGACCCAACGACTGGGCTGCCGATTCTGAATAACCATCTGAAGAACGCGACGACGGCTCTTTCGCCGCAGGCGCAGGCGTTGCTGAATTTTTATCCTGCTCAGAATGTTCCTGGTGCGAGCTTGCGGAATAATTATCAGACGGTGACGAATGCGGCGCAGAATTCGACCTCTGCAGCGCTGCGGTTTGTAAGGAACTTTGGGCAGAACAGTGGATTTGGCCTGGGCGGTGGGCGACGGCAGGCGGCGAATGCTCCGAAGACGCTGCGGCAGAATATCAATTTCAATGGGAGCTATTCGCACTCGGCGAGTGATCTTCGAAATATCTTTCTTCCGCTGGGTGGTGCGACCGAGTCGAATGGGTA
>DATDHL010000024.1:0-1806 GCA_036521575.1 Edaphobacter sp.
GAGTGCGTTGCTGTCGGGCGGGCTGAGGGTGCGGTGTTGAGCGATGCGGTTCCGGATGAGGTGTTGGCGGCTTATCGGAAGGCTGCTCCGGATGGCGTCAACTCGATGCTTGCGGACAGGCTGGCGGGAAGGCCGATGGAGATCGATGCTCGCAATGGCGTGATTGTGCGGGCGGGTAAGAGGCATGGAATCGCGACGCTGAATAATGCTATGGCTGTGGCGCTGCTGGAGGCGATGACGGCGAAGTAGCTATTTGCTTTCCTTCTTCGCCGCTTGAATCTTTTCGACTGCTAACTTTTGTGCGGTCGTCAGAGCGTCCGCTGCGGGGACCTTTACGTCTGGTTCTACGCCGATGCCTTCCCAGTTGGTCTTGGTTACGGGGTCGAACGATTTGGCGAAGGGTACACCGATGGTGAAGTAGTCGGCGATGGGGTGGCCTGAAACTGGGTGGGCTCCGCCGCCGGTTGTCTCGCCGATGATGGTGGCGCGCTTCTGGTTCTTGAGGTCAAAGGCGAACTCCTCGGCTCCTGAGAAGGTGCGCTTGGATGTCAGCACGAAGACTGGCTGCTTGGAGAGGCGCGGGCCGGGGAGGTAGGAGAGCGTCCAGTTCTGCGTGGTGGTGTCTTCTTTGCGGTTGTAGATGTCGATGAGGTGCTTTGGCTGATCGAAGAGGTAGCTTGCGATCAGCGTGACCATAGCGGGTTGGCCGCCGCCGTTCTGGCGGATGTCGAAGATGACGGCGTCGGTGTGAGCGATGAAGGCCATTGCGGCGTTGACGGTGGGGCCGCAGAAGCTGGCGTCCATGAAGCCGTCGAACTTGATATAGCCGATGTTGTTAGGGAGGATCTCGATCTTTTGAAAGGCGCAGTTGGCGTGCTCCATCTGCTGGTGAAAGCGCGCCTCGTCTTCCGGGGTGGGGCCGGTGCGCTGCGGCATCTTGAAGGGGCTGAAGTTTACGCGGAGGTGCTTGTCGTGGCTTACGTCCTGCAGGTCTTTCGTGAGGCGAGTCGCGAGCTCGTCGCCGTCGGTGATTTTGTCGTAGTCACCCTTGGCCGCGTGGGCCTTTATTGCGTCGATCATCTGTTGCGCGACGGTGGGCTCGATGTAGTACTCGTTGAGGTTGGACGCGATGCCATCGAGCACCTTTTTGCGCATGGCTGTGTCAATCGTTACGTTTTCGAGTACGGCTCCCGGGGGTAGGGCTTGCAGGCCGAAGGTTCCGACTGTCGGTGGTTGGCCATCTTTTACCAGGAGATTTCCGAGCGCAGTGGTGGGGCCGCTTTTTTCTTTTACGCGGAAGCGAATGTGGAGCGGCTCGCCGCTCTCGATGGAGAGAAGATCGAAGCCGCCTGTCTGACTGCGGAAGGAGAGCATGCCGTCGACGGAGTTTGAGGGATCGATGGTTTTGACGTAGGTCTCGATCTTGGCGCGGTCGGCGCTGTTGAATGCGTCGAGCCAGGCTTGAAGGGTGTGGCCGGCGGGAGTGTCAGGGATGGTCGCCTGAGCCAGTCCGCAGCCTGCGCTGATGAGCAAAACCACGAATAGCCTGCAAAGCATTTTGGCGGTCACTCTAACGGTCATAGATTTTCGCGTCCTTCGCTCATTTGACTACTCGCTTATTGGCAGGAGAGCAGGTGCGATAAAGATAATCGGAAAGTTGACTGGCGGGTAGAGGGGTTACCGGAGGCGCTTGACACGAAGCGTAATCTAGAATGTTTGTATAGACGCAGAAACGGAGATTCCCTTGGCAGATACGATTTTCGATGTAGTTGTGGTCGGCGGCGGGCCCGCCGGATATACGTGTGC
>DATDHL010000025.1:0-1566 GCA_036521575.1 Edaphobacter sp.
GCGAGAAAGGCAGCTTGCCTGTCATCTGGCCCGCGCGGCCTATCCACAAGGTGGTGGACGTGGTGTTGCGGCGGCGAACGTGAATCTCGCCCATCAGGATGAAGTGGAGCTTGTCGACCGGGCCGCCTTCTAGAAATACGATGGAACCGTCATCGCCCACAACCTCTGTGCCGTGGTTGGCGAGCCAGGTGTATTCCTCGTCGGTGAGACCGTCCAGCGGGGAAATGGTGCGCAGCGCGGCGACGAGCTGAGACACAGGCGTCGGTTCGGCGGGCGGACCTATGAAGACTGGCTGCTCTCCTGGATGAGTTGGAGGTAGGAAGGCTTCGTAGCTGCTTGTAGCTGCCATCTTGAAATCTCCTTTGGAACCCTTCTTCTGCCGTCATAGGCAAAAGACGAATCAGGAGTCTCCATTGTTACAGAGGGAAAAGTGGAATGGATGAGACGCCTGACAGTTTTGTGACGAGCTGTCGGTAATACGAAATTGGATGCTGCATGGTTCGCTTTGGATCGATGTTTTTAAAAGCCACAGTTGTTGATTTCACGCGAAGGCCCCGGATGTCATTCCGGGGCCCAGGGTGTTTCGACTGTTGTTAAGATTACGCCTTAACGACTGCGCCGTTCTCTACCTTGACGGGATCGAGGAAGGGCATGGCCTTGCGGAGCTCTGCGCCTACCTTCTCGATGCCGTGAGCGGCCTCTTCCTTGCGGATGCGGGTGAACTCCTTACGGCCGGTTTCGTTCTCCTCGATGAACTTCTTGGCGAAGGAGCCGTCCTGGATGTCGTTGAGGAGCGACTTCATCGCCTTCTTCACGTCAGGGGTGACGATTCGAGGGCCGGCAACGTAGTCTCCCCACTCGGCGGTGTCGGAGATGGAGTGGCGCATGTACTCGAGGCCGCCGCGGTACATGAGGTCGACGATGAGCTTCAGCTCGTGGAGGACTTCGAAGTAGGCGAGCTCTGGCTGGTAGCCGGCCTCGACGAGGGTCTCAAAGCCTGCCTTGACGAGCGCGCTGGTGCCTCCGCAGAGGACGGCCTGCTCGCCGAAAAGGTCGGTCTCGGTCTCCTCGGTGAAGGTGGTCTGGAGGACTCCGGCGCGGGTGCAGCCGATGCCCTTGGCGTAGCTGAGTGCGAGCGCGAGCGCGTTGCCGCTGGCGTCCTGCTCGACGGCTACGAGGCCGGGTACGCCGCCGCCTTCGGTGAAGACCTCGCGGACACGGTGGCCGGGAGACTTGGGCGCTACGAGCGAGACATCGACGAACGCCGGCGGCTGAATGGTGCGGAAGCGGATGTTGAAGCCGTGGGCGAACATCAGCGTCTTGCCGGGGGCCAGGTTTGGTTCGATGTCGGCGTGGTAGACCTTGGCCGCGGTCTGGTCGGGCGTGAGGTTCATGATGACGTCGGCCCACTTGGAGACCTCGGCGACGGTGCCGACGACGAGGCCGGCTTTGCGGGCGCGCTCGGCGTTGGCGGACTCGGGGCGGAGGCCTACGCGGACGTCTACGCCGGAGTCCTTGAGGTTGAGGGCGTGGGCGTGGCCCTGCGAGCCGTAGCCGATGATGGCT
>DATDHL010000026.1:0-10021 GCA_036521575.1 Edaphobacter sp.
CGCTCGGAGAGGATCTCGTTGGTGCGGTCGAGTCCGGCGATGGCTTCGGTGAGCTGGGTGCCGATTGCGACCAGCTGCGCGATTGGGGCGATCATGAAGGCCAGGAACATCACGTAGGTGACGTAGCCGCCCGTTGTGAGGTGGCCAGCGACGACCTGGTGGGCTCCGAGGTACATGATAAGTGCGCCGACAATGCCGAGGACTGCGGTCGAGGCCAGCGACATGAAGGACTGCGCGGTGAGGGAGGAGATGACGTTTTGGAGGAGACGATTGGCTCCGGCGGCGAAGACGTTGGCTTCGCTCTCTTCGGCGTGGTAGCCCTTGACGACGCGGACGCCGCCGAGCGATTCGGTGAGTCGGCCTGTGACTTCGGCGTTGATCTTGGCGCGCTCGCGGAAGATGGGACGAATCGTCTTGAAGGCCTTCTGCAGGATGAGGCCGAAGATGACCAGGATGACGAAGGTGACGAGCGTCATCTGGACACTGAGTTTGATTAAGTAACCGAAGGCGAAGAGCGCGGTGAGCAGGCCGCCGAAGAAATCGATGACACCGGTTCCGATGAGGTTGCGGACGCCTTCAACGTCGGTCATGATGCGGGCGACGAGGGTGCCGGTACGGTTTTCGTCGTAGAAGGCTACGGGTAGGCGTCCGATGTGGGACTGGACCTTCATGCGGAGTTCTGCGATGAGGCGCTGGCCTTCCTTCGAGAGGAGTTGGGTGAGGGTGAAGGATGAAATGCCCTGGATGATGGTGGCGGCGGTGACGGTTCCGACGATCCAGGGCAAGACGTAAAGCTGGTGCTTCCCCATGACGTTGTCGATGAGGTAGCGAGTGGAGGCCGGCAGGACGAGGCCGCTGGCGCGGTTGATGATCATCAGCAGGAAGCTGCCGCCCAGTAGCAAGCGGCGGGGTTTAACCAGCTTCCAGACCTCGGGGAGGACCTTCTTCAGCTTAGGCTTAGGCCGGGATTTGGTGAGATCAGATGAGATAGCTCGGCCTGTGCCACGGGAGGGTCGGTCGGCGGACTTCATGCCGTGGCCAAAGCTGGATTGTCCTAGGGGCGAAGCCATACTTTGAGTGTACGCCTGCGGCTTCTTCCGAGTAGCTTGCGTGTCGTCACAGAGAATGCAGGGCTCGTCCATTGGAGCCTCGGCTGAGGGTGTCAGGCAGCTCTTAGACGTCGAGCGTTAATAAAGGAACGTACGCAGGCGAGCACGTAGAGGAGGCAGAGAAGTGAGAGGGCTCCCTTCTCGAGGATGGAGACGGGGTGCGGGAGAGCGTCTCCACGGGCGAGTTGAATGGTCTTGATGTCGGCTGGGATGGTGCCCAGGAAGACCAGAAGTGCGACGGTGACCGAGATGTGCATCCAGAGCATTCGCTTCTTTGAGTCCTCTGTGCTGGCCATAACGCCAAAGAAGACGAAGAAGAGACCAATGACGCAGGGGATGAGCGCTGTGGGGTGGGTGCTGCCGGTATAGACGAAGCCGAGGATGCCAAGCAGAACGAGAAGAACGCCGAAGCCTATGGTGAGTTTTGCCATGATGCAGTGACTCCTTGGGTGAAGGTTTAGAATACTTGATGGGGGCGGGATAGCCCATGTTTCAACGGTCGAACGGGGTTCATGACAGGTACCCCGTTGGGGTACTTTTAGTCCTAAAGTCTTCGAAGTAGACAGCTTAGGTCTGGACTTCCGGTTTGGGTGTCCGTTTGTCGGTTGTCGGTGTAAATACGAAGAGCCCCGGCTGCGCCGAGGCTCTCTTTGTCTCTTCTTCTATTATAAAGGGTTGATGGTAATTAATAGGCCACGGGTATGTGGTTTGATTGCAATGAGTTATGCGGGTTTGGGGCTTGACAGGTTTTTGGGGGGGTCTGGGTGTGGCCCTCAATCGGTTGGGCGCTGCGCGCGAAATACAGGGATTCTTCGCTCCGCGCAGAATGACGAGCAACAACAGCAACTCCCTACGGGATGACAACTAGGAAAGCAACGACACCGACAGCATGATGATTTTTGAATTAGAGGCCGAGGCCGCCGTCGACCGTTAGGAGTTGGCCGGTGATGAAGGTGGGGGCTGTGGCGAAGAAGAGGGTGGCGGCAGCTATGTCAGCGGCGGTTCCGTTGCGTTGCATGGGGGTCTTATGGGCGAAGTGCTCGTAGGCTTCGCCGATCTCTCCCTGGACGATCATGCCGGGAGCGATGCAGTTGACGCTGATGTGCGGGGCCCAGGCCTTGGCCATCGTCTGGGAGAGCATGTGCATGGCAGCCTTGGACGTGCAGTAGTGGCCGTGCGTGGCCCAAGGGTGGGAGCCACCGAGGGAGCCGATGTTAATGATGCGTCCTCCTACTGCGCGAAGGTGCGGGTAGGCGGCTTTCGCCATCAGGAACGGCGCGCGGGTGTTGGTGGCGAACATCGCGTCCCATTGTTCGACGGAGATGTCTTCGAGGGCGGCGGATGCGAAGACTCCTGCGTTGTTGACGAGGAGGTCGAGGCGGCCGAACTCTTCTGCTACTTCGGAGACGGTTTGGAAGATGCTCTCGGGGTCGTGCAGGTCGCAGCGGACGGCCAGGGCGTCAACGTCGTGTGCTACGAGTTCGGTGACGGTAGATTCGGCTTCGGGTTGCGAGCCGAGATAGGTGATGGCTACGTTGGCTCCGCTCTCGGCCAGGGCAAGGGCGATGGCACGGCCGATGCGTTTGGCCGCTCCGGTGACGAGCGCGGTCTTACCTGCGAGCTGCCTTGTCATTGTGTGGTTATTGATTCGGTGCTGGCTTGGCGGGCTGCGCCGGAGGGGTGGTCGGTGTTGTCGGCCTTACTGGCTCCTGTACGCCGGACTTACGAGAGGAAGCCTTGCCCGAATTGTCGACGTAAGAGGAGACCTGTTCCTGGGGACGAACCATTGAGATTGCAATTTCGCGGCTGGATTCGTCGATCTGGTAGTCCTCAGCGAAAGTGGCGAAACCGTTGGCGATGATCTGGACGCGAACCAGGCTGCCGGTGGGGATGATATCTATGGTCGCCTTGCCGTCGGGATCGGTCTTGACTTCGAGGCTGCCCACGTCCCTGCCATCCTTCGACGGGTTGAAGATGACGGCGGCGTTCTGGATGGGCTTGCCGTTGAACTTTTTGGTAACCAGAATCTCGATGTGGGAGGTGGCCGGTGGCGCTTTGTACTTGCGGCCACGCTTGGCTGATGAGTCCTGCCCCATGGCCTGCCAGGAGAAGAGGAACACGATGCTTAGAACGACGACGAGTTGGGACCGGAGAGAGCGGGGCGACACCATAATTCTCATTCTACGACGATCTGGGCGGTAGAGAAGCAGGTTTCTCCGCTACGTAAACGGACGATGATGCCGTCCGTTACTCCGGTCGAATTGACAGTTTTTATGGGTGGATAGGTAAAGAACGGCCGAATGAGAAGCTTGCGTGACTTTCACTCACATTTCACAGGACTGGGTTGACAGGGCGAGGACGGGTGGCCTATCGTTAGCAATCGGAAGGCTAGAGTGCTAACCGGCTGTGAGCTTTGTGCGATGAGCCCTGGGCTAAAGGGTTTCTAAAGGGAGCAGCGGTGGCAAATTCCTCCAACTTCTTTGTGGCTTGTCCCGGCTTACGCGTCCGGAGCTTGCCGCGCAAGAGAAACGCGGACGATCTTCGTCTGCCAAATCGCACTAAGGAGATGTAAGCAATGGCGACAACATCATTTACACCACTGCACGACCGGATTCTGGTTCGTCGCGTGGAAGAGGGCGAAAGCATTCGTGGCGGCATCATTATTCCTGATTCCGCAAAAGAGAAGCCGCAGCAGGGCGAGGTCATCTCGGTCGGCAAGGGCAAGTCGAACGACGAGGGCAAGGTATTCCCGCTCGACGTGAAGGCCGGCGACAGCATTCTGTTTGGCAAGTACTCGGGCACCGAGATCAAGCTGGACGGCGAAGAGTTCCTGATCATGCGCGAGGAAGAAGTCCTCGGCATCCTGAAGAAGTAGGCACTTCGTGCCGTATACCGCGGCTTCGCCGCACAATCGGCGCTTCGGGCGCCTCATTCAAACAAATCTGATCGGTTGATAGACCGAGAAACAGGAGCAACACAATGGCAAAACAGATTCTGCATGGAGAAGATTCGCGGCAGGCGATTCTTCGCGGCGTCAATATTCTGGCTGACGCAGTGAAGGTGACGCTTGGGCCGAAGGGTCGCAACGTTGTTATCGAGAAGAAGTTCGGTTCGCCGACGATCACCAAGGACGGCGTGACGGTAGCCAAGGAGATCGAGCTGGCGAATGCGCTGGAGAATATGGGCGCGCAGATGGTTCGCGAGGTTGCTTCGAAGACCTCGGATGTGGCCGGCGATGGCACCACGACGGCTACGGTTCTCGCGCAGGCGATCTATCGCGAGGGTGTAAAGACGGTTGCCGCGGGTGCGAATCCGATGGCGCTGAAGCGCGGTATCGACAAGGCTGTTGAGGCCATCATCGGCAAGCGCGATGAGAATGGCGTTGCCCAGGGCGGCGCG
Organism: Edaphobacter sp.; assembly: GCA_036521575.1. Lineage (GTDB taxonomy): Bacteria > Acidobacteriota > Terriglobia > Terriglobales > Acidobacteriaceae > Edaphobacter. The sequence goes on from DATDHL010000026.1 coordinate 4,509, forward strand.
TTGAGCAAGTTCTCGAAGCCGGTTTCGGGCGACATGATTGCCCAGGTGGGAACGATCTCGGCCAACTCGGATGCGCAGATCGGCACCATCATTGCCGAAGCGATGAAGAAGGTCGGCAAGGACGGCGTGATCACAGTGGAAGAGTCGCGCACGATGGAGACGCAGCTGGATGTGGTCGAGGGCATGCAGTTCGACCGCGGCTACCTGTCGCCTTACTTCGTGACCGATGCGGAGCGCATGGAAGTTGCTCTGGAGAATCCGTACATCCTGATCTACGAGAAGAAGATCTCGTCGATGAAGGACCTGCTTCCCTTGCTCGAGCAGATTGCACGGACGGCAAAGCCGCTCGTCATCATTGCTGAGGACGTGGACGGTGAGGCGCTGGCGACTCTGGTAGTCAACAAGCTGCGTGGCACGCTGAATGTCGCTGCGGTGAAGGCTCCTGGCTTCGGCGATCGTCGCAAGGCGATGCTGCAGGATATCGCTATCCTGACGGGCGGCAAGGCGATCACTGAGGACCTCGGCATCAAGCTCGAGGGCGTCAAGATCGAGGACCTGGGCACTGCCAAGCGCGTGACGATCGACAAGGACAACACGACGATCGTTGATGGCGGCGGTAAGGATGGCGACGTCGAAGGCCGCGTGAAGGAGATTCGCGCTCAGATCGATAAGACCACCTCGGACTATGACCGCGAAAAGCTGCAGGAGCGGTTGGCTAAGCTGGTTGGCGGCGTTGCCGTCATCAAGGTTGGCGCTGCGACCGAGACCGAGATGAAGGAAAAGAAGGCCCGTGTCGAGGACGCAATGCATGCAACCCGCGCTGCCGTTGAAGAAGGCATCGTCCCGGGTGGCGGCGTGGCGTTTGTTCGCTGCACCCCAGCCGTTGAGGATGTCATCAAGAGCCTTGAAGGCGACGAGAAGATCGGTGCAACGATCATCCGGCGCGCTATCGAAGAGCCGTTGCGCATGATCGTCGCGAATGCTGGCGAAGAGGGCGCAGTGGTGATTGGTAAGATCCACGAATCGAAGGAGGCCAACTTCGGCTACAACGCCGCAACGGGCGCCTACGAGGACCTGGTGAAGGCCGGTGTCATCGACCCGACCAAGGTTACGCGTACGGCGCTGCAGAATGCGGCTTCGATCGCTGGACTGATGCTGACCACCGAGGCCATGATCTCGGAGATTCCTGAGAAGAAGGAAGCTCCGGGCGGCGGCCATAACCACGGCGGCGGCATGGATGGGATGTACTAAGAAGCTCTGAGCTTTCGGCTTTTGAGCTTTGAGTGAAGGCCCCCTTTTCGGGGGCCTTTTCTTTTTAGCGGGCGATTCTATTGCTGGGCTTCTGATTTTGTATGGCAGTTGAAGTAGCGATGGGGCCTCGTGCGAGGGCCGATGTGGCCGGACTTAATTTTGCTGAGCAAATGTGTTTTTCATACTTGACAATCATGTAAACGCTCTCATAACGTACCCGGCGAGGGAGAGTTGTATGTGTGCGCGATCTCTCCAAGAGCAGCTTGCGTGGGTGAAGAGAAGCTGAGCTGCCATTTGATTTGGGCCCCTGAAGTCATTAGGAGGCGACAAATGCTATCTCGCAAGGTTCTTTCCATTTGCTTGGGTGTTGTGGTTGCCATGACGTCGGCGATGGCGTTCGGACAGCGAACGACGGGCGTCATCAACGGTACGGTCATGGATTCGCAGGGACTCCTGCTCGTAGGTGTCGCAGTTACGCTTACCAATCAGGATACGGGCATCGTGAGTCGTGTGGCGACGAATGGGAGTGGGGCGTTCGTCTTTTTGAATGTTGATCCGGGGCCTTACACGTTGACGTTTGCCAAACCGGGCTTCAGGACGATCTCGATACAGCCGTTTACGTTGACCGTTAACCAGACGCTGACAGAAGACCAGACGATGACAGTGGGGGCTACGACGGAGACGGTCGAGGTCGATGCAAGCCAGCTCGGCATTATGTTGCAGAAGGGTACGTCGGAGTTGGGGACTACGATTCAGACGAAGGAGATTCAGCAGCTGCCGCTGAATGGGAGGAACTTCACTTCCCTGCTGATTCTTTCGCCGGGTGTGACTCCGGTGTCTACAGCGCAGGGTTCGGGCATCAGTACGACGGATGCCGGGATTACGGCGATTCCGGGCACGGCTTTCTACAAAGTATCTTTCTTTGGGCAGCAAAATCGCCAGACGTTCTACCTGATGGATGGGATCGTGAACACGGATCTTCGCGGGGCGATCTATGGGTTTCTGCCGATCATCGATGCGATGAGTGAGTTCAAGGTCCAATCGCACATCGATAGTGCGGAGTATGGGGTGGTAACGGGCGGCATTGTGAATATGCTGTCGAAGTCGGGCACGAACCGATTCCATGGCTCGGTGTGGGAGTTTGTAAGGAATAACATCTTCGACGCGCGCAACAGCTTTACGGACTTCTGCACGGTGGGGCGGTGCGAGCCTGGAACGCCGACAACTGCACCAGCCTCACCGGGGCACTATACGCAGAACCAGTTTGGCGGAGCATTGGGTGGACCGATTTTGAAGGATAGGTTCTTCTTCGAAGGGGCATACGAAGGCTGGCGCTACTCGAAGCCGTCGCTGACGACGACGCTGGTGCCGACACCGCAGGAATTGGCGGGAGATTTTTCGAGCAGCGCATGGTCGTATTACCAGCATAAGTTCTATAACCCTTATTCGACAGTGTGCGCGGCAGGAAAGTGCACCGTACAGCAGTTCCAGTGCGATGCAAACGGGAATCCGCTGGGAGCGACGAACAATGTGCAGCCTGCGGGAACGCCGTGTTTGAAAATTCCGACGTCGATGCTGAATACGGTGATGGTTCCGTATCTGAAGTCATATTTCCAAACAACGAACTCACCGACCACTGAAGCTTCGGGATACAACTTTGTTGAAAACCGACCTCAGATCGACAACAACAACTCGTACCAAGTTCGGCTGGACTTTCACATCACTGACAAAAACTTTGGATTTGGACGCGTGAGCCAGATGTGGGTGTCCGATACGCAGCCGGTGGCAGGAACGATCGCTTCGAATGTATCGCACTATCATGCGTATAACTTCGGCGGGGGATTTACGCATGTGTTTACACCGAATCTATTGATGGATGTTCGCGGCGGTGCAATGTTGAAGCCGTATGTGTTCAATCCGGTGGTATCGAAGCTGGGCTCGCAGGGTGCGACCGATGCGGGGTTCCAGAACGTGAGCCAATATGGCGGCATGTATATTAATCTGGGCGCGCCTTACAGCACGAGTAATCTGGGAAGCTCTGGGGATTCACAGCGTGGTAATCCGGTGGCAAACGGCGGCGGCAGCGTGTCGTGGGTTCATGGACGGCACACGATGAAGGCTGGCGTGGATTACATCTACCAGAACCGGCTGCAACGCAATTTGTTCCAGCAGTTCACGTTCAGCGATGCGGTGACGAGCAATATCAACCAGACGAATACCGGCAACTCGCTCGCCTCGGCTCTTCTGGCAGCGCCGGCGACGTTTACAGGGCAGACGCCAGCGAACGCAGAGGTCTTCTTCAACATGCAGTTATGGGCCGGTTATGTTCAGGACTCGTGGAAGGTGACGCCGAAACTAACGCTGAACTTCGGGGTGCGGTATGAGTTCATTCCACAGATCAGCATGCTGGACAACCGGCTGGCGAATGGACTGGATATACCGAACCAGACGTATACGATTTCGGCCGCGTCGGTGCCGGCCTGCACGACGACATTTGTGAATCCCTGCATACCGGGTGGGATTGGAGCGGTGCCGTTCAACAACCATATTGCTTTTGCAAATAACCAGCAGCAGGTGGGGCCGTCGATCAGTGACAACGTTGGACCGCGACTGGGTTTTGCGTATGCGTGGGGTGACAAGACGGTGATCAATGGCGGCGGCGGGATCTTCTACGACACGATCACGGCTCGGAGCCAGTGGGTGCAGAACAATATCGAAGGACCAACGTGGCCGTGGACGATCGGCATCTCGAATCAGCAGACGAACATTCAGCAGAATAACTTCTGGCCTGGCAGTGCGCAGAATCCGTTGACTCTGGTTACGAACCTAGAGGGGAATTTTCCGAACCCGGTCGTGGCGTCGAGTCCGTGGCTGACGATTGGCGGCGGTTATGTTTCGCAGCCGAACTACAAGAACCAACGGGCGGTGTTGTGGAACTTGCAGGTGCAGCAGCAACTGGCACCGACGACACTGTTTTCGCTGGGGTACGCAGGATCGAAGAGTACGCGGTTGAACTACACGGGATTTGCCAACACAGGGTCTCATGCATCGAACCCGGCGACAACGACTGCGGCCCAAGTGGATGCGCTGAAGTACATGCCGTGGATGGCTCCGGGTTGGCACTATTCGCTCGATAGCGGCTATGGAAGCTACAACGCGCTGCTGGTGGGGCTGCAGCGGAGGTTCTCGAACTCGCTGAACTCGATCATTTCGTATACGTGGTCGAAGTCGATGGACAACAGCAGCGGATGGTTTGCAGCGGAGAATGGTACGGGCGGCGGGTCGGTGGTGCAGAACTACTTTGATCCGCGCAATGCATATGGCATCTCTTCGTATGATCTGCGGCATTATTTTTCGTGGAGCACGTTGTATGTGCTTCCGTTCGGAAAGGGCCAGAAGTGGCTGCAGAATGGGTTCGCGTCCTACGTACTGGGCGGATGGAGAGCGAATTATCTATTCCAGATTCGTTCGGGGCAACCCTTCAATCTGAATGTGGGCGGCGATCCGGCGTTCATCTCGGGGAACAACGGATCGGTGACGAGCTACTCGCGTCCGAACGTGGTGGGGAATCCGCTACAAGGTGGTTGTAGTTCGACTCCAATTGGGACGAGGGGATCGACTGGGTATTGCATGATCAATCCTGCGGCGTTTGCTATACCGGTGGGGTCATTTGGGAATATGGGGAAGATGCCGTTCCGTGTGCCGTCGTCGAATGGGATGGACTTCTCACTGGTGAAGGAGACGCCGATCTGGGAGAGTGTGAGCTTGGAACTGCGGGCGGAGTCGTTCAATGTGTACAACGTTGTGATTCCGGGAAATCCGGGGACTACGATCGGTAATGCTTCGGCAGGACTGGCGACTACGCAAGGAAGTACTCCACGTGAGTTGCAATTCGGAGCGAAGATTATCTTCTGAGACGTTTCTACTCGGGAGAACGATTGGTGATGGAGACGCGGAAGGGCGGCTTTGTTTTTTCGGAGGGCTCCATCTCGTAAACCTGTTCGGTTTTGGCGGGATCGTAGTCGCGCCAGAGCCAGATCATCGATTCGGGAAATTCGGATGCGCCCTGGCCGTAGTTGTGAGTTCCTTTGCCGAAGCTGAGGTGAAAGTCGTAGTCCTTCAGCTTGAGGGCGTTGGCCATGCGGATGTTGGCTAGGGGCCAGCTTCCGTAGCGGTCGTTCTCCTGGTCTTCTGAGCCGTCCTGGAGCCAGACGCGAATGTTGTGCTTTGGTTCTCGCAGGATTTTTTCGGGATAGTCCTGA
>DATDHL010000027.1:0-3043 GCA_036521575.1 Edaphobacter sp.
AAAGGCAGTTTGGAACGGCCAGACTCTGGCAGAGAGTGAAAAATTCGAGACGGTTGAGGGGAATATCTATTTTCCGGACGAGACTGTAAAGCGGGAATTTCTGAGGCCGAGCTCGACGACATCCAGCTGCCCGTGGAAGGGGCAGGCGCGGTACTACACGATCATCGTCGACGGCCAGGAAAACCCTGATGCAGCTTGGTACTACCCTGATCCCAAACCGGCGGCGCGAAATGTGAAGCACCACACCGCGTTCTGGCGTGGCGTCGAAATCACTAAGTAATTGACTATAAATGTGTTAGCGGGAGAGGCTATGGCCTCTCCCGCTTTATTTTAGTAGGCTTGCGCCTGATCAAGTGGGAGACGAATCTGGAAACAGGTCGCCCCGGGGTTCAATTCCACGTGTGTGTAGCCGGAGTGCTTGGTTACGATGCGTTGTACGGTGTCGAGTCCCAGACCCAGACCCCGACCAGGCGCTTTGGTGGTGTAAAACGGCTCGAAGATGCGGGATTTGAGCTCGGGAGCGATGCCCGGACCGGTATCCCAGACCTCGACGAAGGCCATTTGGCCGCTGAGCCGGGTAGTTAAGCGCAGCGTACCGTGATCCTTCATGGCGTCGAGAGCATTTTCGATAAGCGCCGTCCAAACCTGATTAAGTTCACTCCCGAAAGCGCTAACAGGCGGTAGATCCGGGTCGAAGCTGGTTTCAACTTTGACATCCTGCAGCCGCGACTTGAACATGACCAGCGTGTTCTCGAGCGACTGGGCGAGATCAACATCCTGAATGGGCGCCTGGTCCATGTAGGAGTAGTCCTTGATGGCTCGGATGAGGTCGAAGATGCGCACGGTGGAGTTGACTACGGTTTCGGCCATGCGCTCGACGCGGAGGGAGCTGGCGAAGGTGGCGATGGCGATGGGTAGTACTTCCGAGGTCGCGACGTCAGCCAGGTCGTCGAGCTGCGCTGTGGTGATGGTCGTCTCGGCGAGCGAAGGCGCGATGGCCCAGGGGTTCGAGATGTTGTGATCCTCGAGCCACTTGATCAGATGCGATTCGCGATCGATCGTGGCCAGCGGGTCTTGATTGGCCTCTGCGAGAGCGTCGTACTCCGACATGCGAGCGCGAGTGCGCGAGATCCAGGAACGGTACTGCGATGTCTGGGTATCGGACAGGCAGAGGTTGCCGAGGCGATACTTCTGATCGCCGTACTGACGCAGCTCGGAGAAGAGGCTTGAGGCAGACCGTTGCGCTGCGGAGGCCGGGTTGTTGAGCTCGTGCGCAAGGTTTGCGGCAAGCTTGCCCAGCGCGGAGAGCTTCTCGGCCTGCTGCTCCATACGCGTGACCTCGCGTGTGCGATCGAGCAGGACGGAGACGCAACGCTGCGTCATCGACGGAATCGCGGCAAGCATTCCGGGGAAGAGGCTTTCGTCGATGTTGAGACCCCAGACGGGGCCTACGGTGTAGCCATCGCCGCCGTAGCTCTTCATACGCGAGAAGGGAAGCTTGCCAGTCATCTGTCCGGCGCGGCCGATCCACAAAGTGGTGGAGGCGGTGTTGCGGCGGCGCACGTGAATCTCGCCCATGAGGATGAAGTGCAGCTTGTCGACCGGACCGCCTTCGAGGAAAACGATGGAGCCGTCGTCGCCTACGATCTCAGAGCCGTGGGTGGCGAGCCAGGCGTATTCGGCTTCGGTAAGACCGTCGAGCGGAGGAACCGTGCGCAGCGCTGCGACCAACTGAGGCAGAGGCGTCGGTTCAGTTGGAGGACCTATGAAGGCTGGCTGCTCTCCTGGATGAGTGGGAGGTAGGAAGGCTTCGTAGCTGCTTGGAGCGGCCATCTTGAATCTCCTTTGGGACCTTCTTCTGTCTTAAGCAGAAGACGAACTAGGAGTCTCCATTGTTACAGAGGGACAGTGGAACAGAGGAGACGCCTATGAGTTTTGTGACGAACTGTCAGTGATACGAAATTGGATGCTGCACCGTTCGTTTTGGATAGATGTTTTTAAAACCACAGTTGTTGATTTAACAGGAAGGCCCCGGATGTTATTCCGGGGCCCAGGGTGTTTCGACTGTTATTTAGATTACGCCTTAACGACGGCGCCGTTCTCAACCTTGACGGGATCGAGGAATGGCATGGCTTTGCGGAGTTCGGCGCCTACCTTCTCGATACCGTGGGCAGCCTCTTCCTTGCGGATGCGGGTGAATTCCTTGCGGCCGGTCTCGTTCTCCTCGATGAACTTCTTCGCGAAGGAGCCGTCCTGGATGTCGTTGAGCAGGCCCTTCATCGCCTTCTTCACATCCGCGGTGACGATGCGGGGACCGGCTACGTAGTCGCCCCACTCCGCGGTGTCGGAGATGGAGTGACGCATGTACTCGAGGCCGCCGCGATACATCAGGTCGACGATCAGCTTTAGCTCATGCAGCACTTCGAAGTATGCAAGCTCCGGCTGATAGCCTGCCTCGACGAGTGTCTCGAAGCCTGCCTTGACGAGGGCGGACGTGCCTCCGCAGAGGACAGCCTGCTCGCCAAAGAGGTCGGTCTCGGTCTCCTCGGTGAAGGTGGTCTGGAGCACTCCGGCGCGGGTGCAGCCGATGCCCTTGGCGTAGCTGAGAGCGAGGGCGAGCGCGTTGCCGCTGGCGTCCTGTTCGACGGCTACGAGGCCGGGTACGCCGCCGCCTTCGGTGAAGACTTCGCGGACGCGGTGGCCGGGGGACTTGGGTGCTACGAGCGAGACATCGACGAACGCTGGCGGCTGGATGGTGCGGAACCGGATGTTGAAACCGTGCGCGAACATGAGGGTCTTGCCGGGGGCGAGGTTGGGCTCGATGTCGGCGTGGTAGACCTTGGCGGCGGTCTGGTCGGGCGTCAGGTTCATGATGACGTCGGCCCACTTCGAGACCTCGGCTACGGTGCCGACGACGAGGCCGGCTTTGCGGGCGCGCTCGGCGTTGGCGGACTCGGGGCGGAGGCCTACGCGGACGTCTACGCCGGAGTCCTTGAGGTTGAGGGCGTGGGCGTGGCCCTGCGAGCCGTAGCCGATGATGGCT
>DATDHL010000028.1:0-3071 GCA_036521575.1 Edaphobacter sp.
GCGCCTTCGCCAAATTCTTAGAAATCTTCCTTGCCATCTTCCCTCATCTCCCACCCCTCTCGGATCGCTCCCCGGGGCGTGGTTATCGACTGGTCCCAACGGCATGTTGAGACGCTCTTATGAGTATGTCAAAAAACTTGAGTTACTGCAAGTTTTTCCACTCATTGGGCCACCGTCTTTAGGGAACCGCCTCCGACACCGTGGTAGGCGCCCGTTTCTCTGCCAAGGGCCGAATCGCGCTCAGAAAGGCGTCGACCGTGTATGGTTGGTCGGCCTTAAGCATGGACGGAGCAGGCGCAAGCGGGTAGATAATATCGGCCCCCCCCGGGTCAGACTTGAGCCAGATCGCCATAAGACCGATGGCCGAGAAGCGCAGGACCCTTGCCTCGTACGATCCCTTACTCACTGCATCGAGAGCCGCTACCTTACTAAAACCCTGGGCCGTGGACTCCACAAAGGGGCCGTAGTTCAGGTTTGCAAGAAGCGAAGCTTTGCCGGAGGTGTCGGTATGCACCTCTGCAGCTGCCACCGACCCGCCATCAGCAGCGACGTGATAGCGGAATCCAGATTCGTGTGCGGTTTCCAGTCCACCCCCCTTCGCGATCTCGTCAGCGCGGAGATCGTAGATCGCATGCGGCGGTGCCACGGTCATCGCGTCGAAGTTTGCGCCGCGAAGTGCGGGCGGTTTGTTCTCCCGGGCAGCCATGCGTTCCAGGCCCGCTCGGACCGTTTCGGCGCCATTCTGGGGTGCGGTCGCGTATCGAATTGGCATACTGTCCTCCCTCAAAATCTAGTGGGTGAGATAGCTATTTCCCCAATTGGCCCCGCCGTTGTAGGAGTGCGGGAAGGTGCCAAAGTCCTGCGTCGAGTGTCCGTAAATGGGGTCCTGGATATCGATGGTGGGGTAGGAGGGACTGGTGACGTCGTACCCATCGATCGCCGGGTTGTGGCCTCCGCCACCGTACCAATAGATCGCTATCGAAATCGGACGAGATGCATTGATCTCTCGCATGACTTCGGCGAGCGATTCAGATCTGCCTGTCGTCGAGCTGAGATGCCCGGTGATCGTGAGAGCCCGATCCGGGTACCAGGGCTGATTGCAGGCTGAACTGTTGCCACTGGCACAACAGGTAGTCTGGTTGAAGGCCTTGTTGACAAGCGTGCATTGCGTCCAGGGCGACCCGGAATCGTAGTATTTGGTAATGCTGCACGTCGTCGCCGACCAGCACCACTCCGACTCCACCTGAAACTGCTCACTGAGGCTCAGGTTACGTGAATCTCCCACAGGAGGGAGATCGAAGATGCCGCCCAGCGCCTCCCAACCCGTGGGCGAAGGAAGCCACGCGCTGCCATTCCAGGCCTTGTGGTACATCGAGTTGTTGGTGCCAAGGCCGAAGATATCGAGACGATTCACTCCCCAGGAGACGACAGCCGGTGCGCTGTTGAAGATGCCGCCGAGGGCCTCCCAGCCGGTGATGGAGGGATGCCAGGCGACGGCATCCCAGTACTTGTGGTACATCTGGTCGTCGGTGCCGAGGCCGAAGAGGTCGAGGCGATTGTGAGTCCAGGCAGCTACGGCCGGGGGACTGTCGAAGGTACCGCCGAACGGCGTCCAACCCGTTCCCGGGGGAGACCAGATGTTGACATTCCAAGCCTTGTGGAACATCTGGTTGTCCGTGCCGAGGCCGAAAAGATCGATGCGATTGGGACCCCAGCAGACCGCAGCTGCGGGACTATCGAAGACCCCGCCGAGCCCCTCCCAGCCGGTTACAGAGGGATACCAGGAACTTCCATTCCAGGCCTTGTGATACATCTGGTTGTCGGTGCCGAGCCCGAAGAGGTCCAGGCGATTGGGCCCCCACGAGACTACTGTAGGGGGAGTATTGAAGGTGCCGCCGAGCGCCTCCCATCCGGTGATCGACGGACCCCACGCACTGCCATTCCAATACTTGTGGTACATCTGGTTGTCGGTGCCAAGACCGAAGAGGTCCAAGCGGTTAGGACCCCAGGAGACCACTGCGGGCCGGCTGTTGAAAACACCGCCAAACGCTGTCCATCCCGTCTGCGAGGGCGACCAGGCGTTCACGTTCCAGGCCTTGTGATACATCTGGTTGTCCGTGCCAAGGCCGAACAGGTCGATGCGGTTGGGCCCCCAGCAAACCGCCGCCGGGGCACTATTGAAGACACCGCCGAGCGCTTCCCAGCCGGATGGTGACGGATACCAGGCGCTGCCATTCCAGGCTTTGTGGAACATCGAGTTGTTGGTGCCAAGCCCAAAGATATCGAGGCGGTTGGCGCCCCAGGAAACGGCTGATATTGCAATTGGCTTCATTTTTCGCTCCTATTTGCATGCCACGCGTAAGAGCCCGGTGCAGCTGGAGTCCATAGGTCGCTATCAGGGGAGGGGGCCGGTTTCCGCCAGGTTGAAGAGGTCGGTTTCCGCGCAGCTCCAAGGGTGAACTCGCGAAGGAGGCCAATATACACCCATACGCTAGGCGTTCATCTCCAGCGAGTAGTATTTATTTTTCGCCGCCGCCTTCTCTCCACCGAGAGCCATTTCCGGCCTCCCGAAAGGAGTGTGACAAATCAGAAGAACGAATCCCCTGGACTAAGGCCAGGGCGCCCCACCCTGAAAATCACTCCCAAACGTAGTATTCAGCGCCCCCAGCACGCCCGGGTCTGTCACCGTCAGCCCCAGCTCGCGATTCTGTGTCAGCGAGGGGTTGGAGAAGTTCTCTGAGCCAACAAAAGCCACCTGCCCGCTCTGCCCATAGTCAGCCAAAATCAGCTTGGCATGGATATACAGCGGAGCCGTCGGCACATAGGTATTCACCTTCACGCCCGCCGCCTTCAGCGCATCGAACTCCGTCGTGTACTTGCCACTATTCGTCATGGCAACCTCAACCGCCACGCCCCTCTTCGCGGCATCCTCAAGCGCCGTGACAATCTGCGCGTCACCCATCTCCTCGTTCTCCACCTCAAGACTCGTCTTAGCCGAGCCGATCAGGCCAAGCAGCGCACTCAGCGAGTTGGTAGGACTCCAAATCAAGTCATCGCCGACAGGGGGCGTA
>DATDHL010000029.1:0-4145 GCA_036521575.1 Edaphobacter sp.
AGCGCGAATCCCCAGCGTCTCAAAATCAGAATCCCCCAAAGCCACCACCCGCTCTGCCTCAGGAAACCGCTCAACCCGAGCCAGCTGCCCTCGCCCATCCGCCACTGTCACGCTCCACCCCAGCAAAGCCGCCATACTCACCACCGGTTTCGCATCATCCCCCGCGCCCAACACAAACAGGCGCTGCGGAGCTCGCACCTCCTCTACAAACCGACCTTCATACTCCTCACCCGCGCGAAGCCCCAAAGCACAAGACAGCTTCTTCTCATCCAATCCCTCACTCGCAAACACCACCACTCCATCGCGCATAACGACGCGTCGCAGCCCCTTCCCATCCCCCGGCAGATAGCTCACAACCACTGAGCCCCTCCCGGCAAGCGCGTTCTCCATAGCCTCCATCAAAGCCCTGCACTCAGGAGTATCCACCGGCTCCAACAGTAAATCCACCACACCACCACACCCCAACCCAAACGGAACCTCAGCCGTATCATCGAACATCGTCGAGTAGCGTTCCACCACAGCACCCTCTCTCACGATCCACCCTGCCTTGCGAATCACCTCAGCCTCAAGACACCCTCCACTGATCGTCCCCGCATACTCCCCCTGCGCGCCCAGCAGCAACCGAGCCCCCGGCCGCCGATAGCTTGACCCCTCAGCCCGCACCAGCGTAACCAGCACCGAGGCCCCACCCCGCCGCCAAAGCCGAACGATCTGCCGCCGCTCCATCATCCCCTAAGCCTAATCCTCACCCCCACCCCCATGTCGAGCCACCCTCCGACCACTCTGAGCACAGCGGAGAACTCCTGCATTTCGCTCTTGCCCGCGCTTTTGGTTGTCATCCACGAACGGATCTGCCGTTACCGTTTCGCCACCGTGGAACCAGACACCAACTAGCCCTTAGCCGGAGCCTTCAGACCCATGTCTTTCATCACCATCTGCAGGTCTTTCCACGCCTCACCCTTCTGCCTGGGATCCCGCAACAGAAACGCCGGATGATACGTCACCACCAACTTCGCCCCACGACACCCATGCCACCTGCCGCGCAGCGAACTAAGCGACTGCTTCACCCCAAGCAGATACATAGCCGCCGTAGCCCCCAGCGCCACAATCACCTGCGGCTGCACCACATCGACCTGCTTCAACAGAAACTGCGAGCAGGTATTCGCCTCCAGCGGCTCAGGAACCCGATTCTGCGGAGGCCTGCACTTCACAATGTTGGCGATATAGACATCTTCCCGCTTCAGCCCCATCGCCCCAATCATATTGTTCAGCAACTGCCCCGCCTTTCCCACAAACGGAAGCCCTTGCACATCTTCATCGGCCCCCGGTCCCTCACCCACAAACATCAACCGCGCATTCGGATCGCCATCAGCAAACACAATCGAACGCCGCCCCGCATAAGCCAGCGGACACCGCGTACAATCGCCAATCTCTTCCTGAATCAGCCTGAGCGCAGTAGCCTTCTCCCCGGCCGCCACACGGCTTTCAGGCAAAGGTGCAAGATCATCGAAACTCACAAGCTTCGGAATCGGAGGCTCCAGAAAACTCGTCTTAGCAGAAACAACAGGCGCAGCACTTACCGCAACCGCCGCAGTCTCAACCACAGCAGGCCGCGGCTCTGCCGCCGCCTCCACAACAACATCACCGGCCAACCCCGCAGTCTCGGCTAACTCCGCAGAGACCGGTTCACCCCGACGATAAAACTCATAGACACCCATGTCGCGAAAGTACTCGACGTACGCCCGCAACTGCTCCACGTCACCAGCCATAGCTCTATGGTACCGCGAGGGAACCTGGGACTAGTGGACCGTAATATCCAGCGTCGGCTCTACTGGCCGCTCAGGAAGAACGAACTTCACATGACCCTGCCTGATCTCGTCCTGCGCCACTCTGCAAGCCTTCATCGACTTGGCAACGATCAGCGGCGAAGCACCAGACTGCAACTGCCGGGCCCGTCGTGCTGCGCCTTTTACCAGGCTGTATTTGTTGAACATCGAGTTTTCGATCATGTGTGACCCCCGTAGTCTGAAGTTATAACTCAGCCCAGCCAAAATCGCACTCACAATTCGCAGTGGATAAACAGCCTCTATCTTTCGAAAGTCTTCAAAGCCGCCAATAACTTCGGCGAAGCCGCATCGGTCCTGCAACTTGCCGCCAGCGCCTTCACTCCATTAGTGGCCCCGCGCTCTGCCAAAACGATCGCCCGCATCTCCGCCACAGCCTCATCCAGAACGTCATTCACCAGCGCATACCTGTAGTCCCACACTTGTCTCAACTCATTCCGCGCCTCAGCCAGCCGCTTCTGAATCACAGCCTCCAAAGTCATGTTCTCCGCCAGGCTCCTGTTCCGCAGGCGCCGTTCCAGAACCTCAGGACTAGGCGGCAGAATAAAGATCGATACCGCCTCTGGCATCTTCTTCATCACCTGCACCGCACCCTGCACATCGATGTCCAGCAACAGATCCTTCCCATGGTCCTTCGCAATCCGCAGCGCCGACACGGCCGTCCCATAGTAGTTCCCAAACACCTCCGCCCACTCCAGGAAGTCCCCCTTCTTCACCATCCGCTCAAACTCATCTCGGGTCGTAAAGTGATACTCTCGCCCATCCTCCTCCGACCCACGTGGCGCCCGAGTTGTATACGAGATCGAGAACTCCACCCCCTCCACCAGCGTCCGCAGCTGACTCACCAACGTCGATTTGCCCGAACCCGAGGGCGCCGAAATAATAAAAAGTATCCCTGCCATGCGTCCTTAGAAAAACCCATCTCAATTGATCTTTGTGCCAGTGTACCCGCCACACACCCGCAACTACTCGATATTCTGGACCTGCTCTCGAGCCTTCTCGATCACAGCCTTCATCTCAAGCCCCAGCTCCGTAATCCGCAGACTATTCTCACCCGTGGCCCCGCTCGTCTTCGACAACATCGTATTCGCCTCGCGGTTCAATTCCTGCAACAGAAAGTCCAGCCGCTTGCCCAACTCCCCACCCTCATCCAGCAGCGCAACAAACCGATCGATATGCGTTCGAAGCCGCACAATCTCCTCTTCAATATCACTCTTCTCGGCCAATACCGCTGCCTCGGTCAGCACCCGCTCCTCGCTCACCGTAATACCCTGCGTCAACTCCACCAGCCTCATACGCAGCCGCTCAAACTGAGCCTCGCGCACACCATTCCGAAGCTCTGCCATCTCCTCTCCGAACGCTCGCAGCCGCTGCATCGAAGCCCTCAGATCATCCCCCAGCGCCGCCCCCTCGAGCGCCCTGGCGGCGTTCAGCTTGTCCACTAGCACAGGAATCTGCTCGATCACCGCAGCATCCAGTTCCGGCGTCTCCGCCGACCCCACACTGGACTCCACACTCATCACTCCCGGAATCCGCAACAGCGCGCTAAGGTCTGGCTCACCCACAACCCCATGAGCAACAGCCGCTTCGCGAAACGCCTTCACATATGCACCCAACAAATCCGCATTCAACTGCACTTCAGCACTCGCCCGCCGCTCCACCTGTAGCGTCACATCCACATGACCTCGCCGCAGCCCATCTTTCAGTAGCTTGCGAATATGCGCTTCTAATCCATCAAAGTACGAAGGCATCCTGAAACTCAGATCCAGAAACCGGTGATTCACGCTCTTCATCGTCAGCGTAAAGCCGAGCCCTTCACCAGCCGAACCCCTAACGCTAGCAAATCCCGTCATCGAATAAATCTGACTCACGCAATTCCCTCCACTGCCACCGCACCTTCACCATGGCCCACAGTCACCGGAGCCGCATCGCTAAACTGCAAATCATAAAGCCGCCGATAGGTCCCCGAGTGCTGCATCAGCTCCTCATGCGTCCCCATCTCACTAATCTCCCCATGCTCGATCACCGCAATCCGCGTAGCCCGCCGCACCGTCGACAACCGGTGCGCAATCACAAACACCGTCCGCCCCTGCATCAAATTCGCCAGCGCCGCCTGAACATACTGTTCGCTCTCCGTATCCAGGGCCGAGGTCGCCTCATCCAGAATCAAGATCGGAGCATTCTTCAGAATCGCCCGGGCAATCGCCAACCTCTGCCGCTCGCCCCCACTCAGCCGAAGCCCCTTCTCGCCAATCTTCGTGTTGTACCCATCCGGCATATTCAGGATGAAGTCATGCGCCA
>DATDHL010000030.1:0-3093 GCA_036521575.1 Edaphobacter sp.
TTGCCCGGCTTCATAAGCCTCTAAAATAGCTTCAACGGGATGCACCTTGCTCACAGCCATCAGCGCAACGTCGCTGTCCAGTCGGCCAGCCCCGCGGCACGCTGCGGCAATCTCTTCATGCAATCGGGAGAGGTTATCGGCAATAGACATTCTTAATGCATCTTACTGGCAAATAACTGGTATTCGGAGGCTGCTGCATGTGGACGATTCTTCTTCTTCTCGGGTCAAACATCTTTATGACCTTCGCCTGGTACGGACACCTCAAGTACAAAGACGTCGCACTCTGGAAGGTCATCCTCGTCAGCTGGGGCATCGCCTTCTTCGAGTACTGCCTCCAGGTCCCCGCCAACCGCATCGGATCCGCCACTTTCTCTCCTGCGCAGCTCAAAGTCATCCAGGAGATCATCACCCTCAGCGTCTTCGGCGTCTTCACCGTCTACTACTTCGGCGACAGGCTCCACTGGAACCACGCCGTAGCTTTCTGCTGCCTCATCGCCGGAGCCTTCTTCATGTTCCACAGGTTCTGATCGGAAGATTGGCAGCCGTTGTTGGCTCTTTTGGCGCAACTGCCAAATGAAGTGTCATCCCTGAGCGAAGCTCAGCGGAGTCGAAGAGCCTGCCCTAAGCTTGTCGAAGGAACCGCGGTTGTTTTTGTTCTCCCCTACTGATGAGAATGCTTCCGCGCATGCCACGTCGCCGCATCCAACTCCCAAACCTCGGTCGGCAACGGGCCGCAGACATATTCGTCCTCCGTCACCGCAACGCACCGCATTCCTTCGCGCACCGAGATCGCCCGCGAAGGCGCATTCTCAACGGCCTTCTTTGTCCGGAGCAGCGGCTGCCTCAACTCATCAAACCAAAAGCGCGTCACTTCGGCCACTGCCTCCGTCATCAACCCGCGCCTGCGCCACTCAGGAGCAATCCAGAAGCCGCGATGAATCTCGCGCTCCAAATGCAATGAGATCGCGCCGATGATTCTCTCCGGTTCATCCTTCAATCGAATCGTCCAGTGCCACTCCACGCCACGCTCCACCGCCGGTAACGCACGCTCGCGGTAGAACGTCTCCACCCCACCCTCAGGAAAGGGCCACGGCACAATGGCATTCAGATACTTCACAACCTCCCATTGCGGGAAGAGCTGCTGTACCTGCTCTGCATCCTCAAGCCGCACCGGCTGAAGTAGCAGTCGCGTAGTCTCAAGCGTTGGAGTTGTCAAAATCCTCACCACCTTGAACCGTAATGCCCAGCAATCGCCTCAAGCAGCGTAGACTTCCCAGTCCCATTCTCCACGCGAATCGATCTCAATCTCCGTAAGCGAAGCGATCGTAGGCACAGAGAACGGATATGCAGCCCAGTCCTCCACCCGATCCTTGAGCAACGTAATCTTCTTGAACATAAAGAGGTAAGGCCAGCCGGCAGAATCGACTGGCCCGAGAATACCTCAATCCAAATACTTTATCTGCCGTGCTCTTCCAGATACTTCTCCACTTCAAGCGCAGCCATGCAACCCGACCCCGCAGCCGTAATCGCCTGCCGATACCGCCGGTCCTGAATATCCCCGCACGCAAACACGCCGGGAATAATCTCGCCATTCAGCGTCGTCAAAACGTTGTTCTTCGTCAGGATGTAGCCGTCCTCATCCAGATCCAGCAGCCCCTTGAACGCCTTAGCATTCGGAATATGCCCAATCCCAAGGAACATCGCCGACACAGGAAGGACAGACTCCTCTCCCGACAGGCGGTTCTTCAGCTTCAGACCCTTCACGTCCTTCTCTTCAACGCCCAACACCTCTTCGACAGTCGTGCTGGTCATGAACTGGATCTGCGGATGCGCCATCGCACGCTCCAGCATGATCGGAGAGGCACGAAACCTCTCAGTGCGGTTGATCAGCGTGACTTTGGTCGCAAATCGCGTCAGAAACAACGCCTCTTCCATCGCGGAGTCGCCCCCGCCGATCACAGCAATCTCCTTGCCCGAGAAAAAGAACCCATCGCAAGTAGCACACGAGCTAACCCCATGGCCGATCAACGCCTGCTCGCTCGGCAGGTTCAGCCACCGCGCGCTCGCCCCGGAGGCAATAATCAGCGTCCGCGTATGGATCGTCTCTTTACCAATGTTCAGCGCAAAAGGATGCTTCGTCAGGTCGATCGAGGTCAGGTGAGCCATCCGCAGCTCGGCCCCGAACCGGACCGCCTGTTTCTTCATGTTCTCAATCAGCTCCGGCCCCTGGATCCCCTCCGGCCAACCCGGAAAGTTCTCCACGAGGGTAGTGATCGAAAGCTGTCCTCCCGGCTCATGTCCTTCCAGAACCAGCGGCTTCAAATTCGAGCGTGCAGCATAAATGGCAGCGGTAAGTCCGGAGCATCCGGAACCGAGGATGACAGTATCGCGAGTCGTATTTTCACTCATAGGAACTCCATCAGTGTATATGCGCCATCCCGCAAAACGATTCTCGGTGCGTCTGACTTGTGTCGCCCGGTTGAATTTCGCCCGCATTTTCCACAATAAATTCTGTCAAGCCCCAGTCATAGGCAAACCCTTCATCACCAACGACATCCGTCTGCCGAATAATTTCCTTTGAACTTCTATACTGGATACAGTGGGGGTCTGCAGTCAGAGTTCTTTCGCAATGGCCGGCTTTCTCTTTTAGAAACAATACTTTAGCTGCAAGGTGTTTGGAATGAATACTTTGCAGAGATGGCCCAAAGCTAAGTCAAATAGAAACAAGACTTTAGCGCAAATGGTATGGGGGGTGGGGGTACTTCCAACAGATGCAGCTAGAATCGGAAGCATGGCAAACCTGACGCTGGTCTATGGAATGAGGCTGCTGCCCGCAGACGAGGTAGCAGAGGTGGGCGACGCCCCAATCGCCCTGAAGAACGGCAACCAGGCACGCGTCACCATGCACGTCCTCGAAGGCAGCCGTGAGCAGATCGAGAAGCAACTCAAAATGAGTCTCGACGCCTTCTTCGACTTCTACCCTGAGATTTAGCCCATCGGTAACGTGCCCAAAGTGCAGGCGGAACCCCGCAGCACCCTCTAACTCCGTCCTCTCCTGACGAAAGAAAGGAAGAGGAGACGAGGAGATGGCGC
>DATDHL010000031.1:0-2975 GCA_036521575.1 Edaphobacter sp.
ACTTGCGCGTCAACTGGGCAAGCTCATGGGCGAGTTCCGCCGTGCCTCCAACGAGTTCCGCATGCAGATGGAGGACGAGCTTCGGATGGCCGAGCAGGCCGAGCAGCAGAAGAAGATCGCCGCCATGGAGGCCGCCGCTCCCGTCACTCCGGCCATTACAGACGGAACCGAAAACACGATTGCGAGTGCCGAGCCAGCGGCTGCCTCTCCGGTTCCTGAGGAAGAGATCGAGATACACCCCCATCTTCAGCCCGAACTCGACACCGATCCTTTACCCATCGCCAGCTCGGGCGAACTCAATATGATGCCGCCGTCCACCGGCTTACCTGAGGCTCGCTCGTCCGTCTCACACGCATTCGACTCTGTGCCGCATGTGCCCGACCCGGAGCTCAACCCACCTGTCTCGACCGAGGAGTTCGCCCTGCAACAGAAGCCGGACCGCCATCAGACGCACGATGTAGAACCAAGTACGACCGAGGCGTCGCTCCATGGCTGATTTAGTAGACCGGGCCCGCGCAGCCGTTACCGACCGAGCAGAACTACCAGGCATGAGCTTGATGGAACACCTCGACGAGCTTCGCAAGAGGCTCCTTCGCGCCGTCATCTATCTGCTCATCGGCTTCGCGGTTGCGTACATCTTCCATGAGCGGTTGTACGGCATCGTCCAGCATCCGATGGATGTCTTGAATCTCCAGCTCAATTTCACCCACCCGACGGACGGGCTGAACCTTTATCTGAAGACGTCGCTGGTCGGCGGAGCCATCCTCGCGTCGCCCTTCATCCTCTACCAGGTGTGGCTTTTCATCTCGCCCGGCATGTACACCAACGAGAAAAAGTACGTGGTCCCCTTCATGACCGCCACGGTTACGCTCTTTCTCGCAGGCGTATGGTTCGCCTACCACTGGGTTCTCCCCGGCGCGCTCCGGGTGCTGATCGGAGACTTCGGCCGTCGCTTCCACCCCATCATCACCATCGAGGACTACACCAACTTCTTCCTGTCGGTTATCCTCGGCCTTGGCATCACCTTCGAGCTGCCAATCCTCATCTTTTTCCTCTCCGTCCTCGGCATCGTCGATGCAAAGTTTCTCCTGCGGCACATCCGCTACGCCATTCTGGTGATCTTCGTCATCGCGGCAATCATCTGCCCGCTGCCTGATCCGTTCAGCATGTGCCTGTTCGCGACTCCCATGCTCGCTCTTTATATGGTGGGCGTCGGCGTGGCCTGGATCTTCAATCCATCACGCCGCAAGAATAAAGAGATCAAACCCGCATGATCCCAGCACCTAACAGGTCAACGAGTCCGCGAGTGCTGCTGTCGTTGCTCGTTCTTCTCGCTGTGCTGCCGGCACTGGCCCAGAAGCCCGCCTCTGCCCGCTTCAGCGGACAGGCCGTCTACGACCTGACGAAGCAGTATCTCGACGTTGCTCCACACCGATGGATCGGCTCACCCGACCACGCCAAGGCCGAAGAGTTCATCAAGTCTCACTTCACGACTGAGGCAGCGAAGGGCAACTTTGAGGTCGACAGCTTCTCCGCCAGTACCCCTGCCGGTCTGCTCCCCATGCGCAACTTTATCGTGCGCTACCCGGGCAAGAAGGACGGCGTTATCGTGCTGGCAAGCCACTACGAGACCAACTACCCGCTCAAGGACACCGGTTTTGTGGGAGCCAACGACGGCGCGGCCACCACGGCGTTACTCATCGAGCTCGGCAACTATCTCCGCGCCCATCCGCCCGAGGGTTACAGTGTCTGGCTGGTCTTCGACGATGGCGAAGAGGCCATCCGCTCTTGGTCGCCCTCCGACTCTCTCTACGGCACCCGCCACCTCGCCGCCAAGTGGTCTCAAAACGGCACCCTCACGAAGATCAAGGCCTTCATCGTCGCCGACATGATTGGCGACAAGGACCTCAACATCGACCGAGAGACGAACTCCACACCGGCCCTCGAGGACCTTCTCCTCCAAGCGGCGAGGAACACCGGACACTCGGCTTACGTCTTCAAAAACTCCAATCAGGTGGACGACGACCACATCCCCTTCAAGCAGCGCGGCGTACCCGTCCTCGACATGATCGATATCGACTACGGACCGCACACGAACGAACTGCCGGACGGCTACCACCACACGGCATTCGACACCCTCGATAAGATCTCCGCAAAATCTCTTCAGGTCTCTGGCGACCTCGTCCTCGAGGTAATCCGTCTCATCAACCAGCGCCCTTAGTCATCGGCCTGACTAAAACCCTGCCCCCCCAAACTCAAGGGGGGGAAGTCGCTAAGTTGCGGAGCTGGGCGACCTTGCGTAAACGAGAGATAGAACAACTGTGACGGCCAGTAATGCGAGGATAACCCCCAGCGAGGCAAGAGGGCCTACCTCAAAGTAGTGCGCGCCCAGCATTTTGATGGCGGCGAAGGCGAGGATTGCGGCCAAACCGTAGTGTAGGAAGCGAAGCTTGGCAAGCATGCCGATCAGCAGGAAGTAGAGCGACCGCAGCCCCATGACGGCCATGATGTTCGACGTATACGCGATGAACGGATGGCGCGTGATGGAGAGCACCGCGGGGATGGAGTCCAGGGCGAAGACCAGATCGGTGATCTCGATGGCGATGAGCGCGAGGAAGAGAACCGTCATCATCCGTTGTCCGTCTTCGATGACGAAGAAATGGTCCTGACGCAGGCTCACCGGGTGGAGTTTGGAGAGCCACCGGATCCAGCCGGGGGTGTGATTGGGGTCCTTTTCGTCTTCGGGGATGACAAGGCGAATCGACGCGATCAACAGGATGATGGCGAAGATATAGCTGACCCATTCGAAGCGGGCGAGCAGGCTGATACCGGCCGCGATAAAGGCTCCGCGCATCACGATGGCTCCGAGAACTCCCCAGAAGAGCACCCTGGGCTGGTTGGGCTCGGCGATGTTGAAGAGGCGGAAGAGGAGCAGGAAGACGAAGAGGTTGTCGATGGAAAGGGCCTCTTCGATG
>DATDHL010000032.1:0-8694 GCA_036521575.1 Edaphobacter sp.
AGAGGGAAGTGTCGGCACCGACTTTCATTGCGCCGATGGCCCTCCTAACTGCACCACCGCAACGCTGATTACCCTTCCAGCGGCAGATTTCCTGGCCGGTCTAAACACACTGCAATTCGATGTGCAGCAGAAGGTCGCCTCTACAGGACTTGACTTCTACGGATCAGTCTCGTCGGCGACAGGCGTATCACTCTCGAGCGTTCCGGAACCAGGCACGCTTTTGCTGCTTGGGACCGGTCTGCTCGGGTCTGCCGGTGCATTGATGCGCAGGTCGCGAGTCTAGCCCAAACACGAAGTCAAAACTATGAGCCCCACCGGAAGCGCTTACGGTGGGGCTCTCGTGTGAGTGTCGGTGCCGGCTGCCCCATTCATGCGGTCCTGTCGTATGAGTGGGGCATCCCACAAAAGCGCGACCCGCCTTCCCGAGCAACCCCTCACTCGAAAAAAACCCTCGCCTCTCTCCGCCGAAGCGCATTGCAGAACGGCATCCTCCGCCTAATCAGATCAGAGTAACCGGAACCTGAACCAACCCCGCCTCCCCCGCACCCGGCACAGCGATCACCTGAGTAGTAAGCAAGTCACCCGCCGAGAAGCTACCATCTCCGTCCCAATCCACATGCACCCGAAAAGCTATGCCCCGAGACTCCTCGGGAGCCTTGATACTGAACGGTAGTTCTTCATCGGGTCGCACCTGAACATCCTTAAGACGAGTCTCAGCCACCATCTTCGAAGGCGCATCCGCAACACTGATGTCGTGCAACTCAATCGTGATGAGCCGTGCTTTCTGCTCAGGCGCGTTCGGTGGAAAGACGATCTGGCCCTTGATGGTTCGCATCATCCTGACTCAATTGCTGCCGTCGAGATTTGCCAACAGATCCGCCATAGCCTTCGTAATGGGCAACCCTGTACGATGCTCCACAAAGTGCCACTGACCGGCGGGGTTCACCTCAAGAAAGTAATACTCCCCCTCCGGCGTCCTGCGCATATCAATAGCGCCATAAACCAACTGAAGCCGCTTCTGCAGCGCAAGAAGCCGCTTGTTCAACTCCGCGCTAAGAGTGATGGGGCGAACAGCAGCTTCCCCGACAACCATTCTCATGTCGACCGGGTAACGTGTCTTTCGCGCATCGATCTCAGCCGTAAAGATCGACTTGCCTACAACAGTGATGCGCAGGTCGACGCCTTCAATGTACTCCTGAAAGATCACCGGAGCATACTTCACCAGCTCCAGCCGATCCACGTCACACGATTCGACAAGGCGAGTCTCGCGCCAGTCCTGTGTCGAAGCAAGAAACGCCTTGAACACGACCGCACCCACTCCTATCTCCTCAATGAACTTACGGGCTTCATCGGGATTACTCGTCACCAGCGTCCTCGGCACGCGCAGGCCAACCTGCTGAGCAACCGCCCACTGGTAAGGCTTGTGGTGAGCACTCGTATCTTGCTCACGCGGATTCACCCACACGCACGGAAGCGCGTCCAGCATCCCATTCACCGCCTGGGAGGTCTCGCTCTGCACAAAGGCAACATCCAGCCCGCGCTTAATATCGGGATGAACCACAAAAGGCCGCACCCTGCGCCACCACCCTACCCGGGCGTTCCTCAAGTCCACCACACCGCGCGCTGTGTGAATCTGGTAACGCGCGTCCGCTCCGTTCGACCATGAGAGCGTTAGGCCATTCTTCACAGGGAAGTCGGCCAGATCAATCTGGACGACCTCCCTTCCCTCTGCTTCCAGCAATCGAACCACGCCCTCAGTGTGTTCCTCTCCTTCATAGGAGACGGCCAGTATCATGTCAGTCACTGACCTCCCTGCAAAGCCTGCAGGGCGCGCACTGCCTGATCGTAGGCTTCCAACAGCTGTGCCATCTGCTGCTCGGTCTGCGCGATCGCCTCTTCAATCTGTTGCACATACTGTGCAGCGTCCGAAACAGGATCGCTCGTGCCACCAACACCCGCACGGCTAGGCGTGGACAGCACAAACGGAGATACGTGAGAACCAGCCGTCAATGGACCAGGGAACACAGGTCCAGGAATTGGCCCCGGGTCCAGCCCAGCCTCCTTGATCGTCGTGTCACGTATCGGATCCTTCGCGACCTCCTTGACCGTCTCGCGAATCGGATCCTTCCGTACCTCTTTCACCGTGTCGCGAGTCGGCTCCTTGCTCACTTCCTTGACCGTGTCTGAAATAGGATCTTTCCCCGCTTCCTTCAGGGTCGTATCGGAAACCGGATCCTTCCGTACCTCCTTCACCGTGTCGGCGGTCGGCTCCTTCGAGACCTCCTTCAGGGTTGTATCCACAACCGGGTCTTTCGTAGCTTCCTTGAAGGTCGTCGCTCCCGGGTACAACGTCGCCACACCTGCCAGGTCACCCGCCGACAGAGCCGTCCGCTGGCCCATCACCACGCCGCTCGGCAAACTCTGCTTTGGAACAATCGTGTCCTGACCGTTCGTCGAAAACGCATCGTGCGGATAGTGCATGATCGACCCGTAGTCATACGCGCCCAGATCGTCCCCATCCTGGATATGTTGGCTGAAATTGAATTGCATCGCGGGATCGATATTGGCCCACACGATCGTGACGAACGAGTCCCGGTCCTCGCGGCTCTGTTCATGCCACAACCCAATGGTGTGACCGATCTCATGGATAGCGTTTCCCGCGGAGCAGTTAGGGCCCAGCGTGACGTTTTGCGGGCCGCCCTGACGGCCGACCGTCGACGAACATCCACCGCCCGAAACAAAGCGCACGAAGTCAGGGAACTGCGCCTGGTTCGCCGCCGTCCGCTGGACGAAACGTATCCGGGTATGGGCCTCCCAATGGGCAATGGCATCCGTAACCCGCTGCTGATTTGGAAGACCGGAGTCAATCTCGTAAGGGACCTGTGCATTGGGCCAGCGGAACTGCGCCCCTGTAATTCCAATTGAGCGCGGCGCAAGGCCCGGCGTCTGCGCCTGTTGAAGATCCTTGACTGTTCCTAGGACAATGTCGCCTTCGAATATCGCCTGGCCATCTACCGCTGCGTAGAGAACCGGCTTCTGCGTAAAGGTCGCCCCGTCGATCAGGGCTGTCCCGGCGATCGGGCCGGATCTCAGTTCCCCATGAACTGTAGGCTTACCGCTCGCGGGAGATCGGGTTACCTTCTTCTTGTTTGCCATACTGTGCTCCTTCTCGGAAATTGCCGAAGTTTGGCAGGAAGGCGCATACAGTCTCAGTTCTCACCGTAGCGTCTATTCTGCTGAATACTCGCCCTATGGTTCTGATCTGGCCCTGTCGTTCAACCGATTGGTGTACGAATCATAGTCCCATTTCTTTTATTGCTTCCTACTCGTTGAAGTTTTTTTTCGCACTGGAATTCTTTTTGAATTCTCGAAAGGGTGCGCACAAAAATGCACCTTGATTCTCCGGGTGCCGGGTGCCCCATTCATGCAGTCTCATCGCATGAGTGGGCTATCACGCAAAGCGCGATCCGTTTTCTCGAACACCCACGCCGCCGTTACCTTCAGCTAATCTTGAGACACACAAGCATGCCCACCGAAAAACTCCCAAAACCAAACCACACCGGGACACGACTCGACGGCGTCGATCTCCTCCGCGGCCTCGCCATCTTCTTCGTCTTGATGAACCACGTCAACATGCGCCTGCTCTCCGCGCACGTGCCATACACAAAAGGCTTTCCACCGCAGCTCACCTACTCACTCGTCTGGAACGGCCAGTTCGGCGTACAAATCTTCTTCGCCGTCTCAGGCTTCCTCATCACGTCAACGGCGCTCCGACGCTGGGGCTCCATCCCCCGCGTAAAGATACGTGACTTCTACCAGCTACGCCTCGCTCGTATCGCCCCTCTGCTCCTGCTCCTTTTGGCAGTCCTCAGCGCACTTCACCTCGCACACGTAAAAAACTTCATCGTCTCCCCAAAAACGGGAGGACTCGGCCGCGCCCTCATCGCAGCGCTCACCTTTCACGTCAATCTACTCGAAGCACGCAGAGACTACCTTCCCGGCAACTGGGACATCCTCTGGTCCCTTTCCGTCGAAGAGATGTTCTATCTCTTCTTCCCCCTCGCCTGTCTCCTCTTCCGCCGCACCCGAGCGTTCATCATCCCGCTCCTCGTCTTCATCATCCTCGGTCCCTTCGCACGCTCCGTCGCCTTCAACCACAATGAGGTCTGGAGGGAGTACTCCTACCTCGGCGGCATGGACGCCATCGCTATGGGCTGCCTCACCGCGCTCATCCTCGCAAACCGTCGCCTCTCACGCCCGGCACTCCGAACCGCAGCCATCACCGGCACCGCACTCGTCATCTTCAGCCTCTGCTTCTCCATCCACGCCTACAAGTGGGGACTAGGCCGCAACGGCCTCAACATGACCATCCTCGCCTTCGGAACCTGCCTGCTCATCGCAACCGCCGCGCAAACCCGGTGGCACGCACCGCGCATCTTCACGCCGTTGCTAAAACTCGGCCAACGCAGCTACGAGATCTACCTCACGCACATGTTCGTCGTCTTCGCGCTCTTCACCGGATTCCTCTACATCCACAAGCCAATCAAAGCCGTCCCCGCTCTCTTCCTCATCACCATTTTTCTAGCAACTCTGCTCGGCGAACTCATCGCGCGAATCTACTCGGAACCCTTGAACCGCCGCCTCCGCAGCCGCTGGGGAAAAGAACCCTCCACTCTAAGTTCCCTAGTCGAACCAAACCAAACCCCGACCCCAGACAAAACCCATCTCACCCACACGTTCTAAGTCGTCATTCTGCCCTGTCCCTCACCCGAAGACAGGATCATTCTCCTGACTGGCCGATTGTCATCACGAATTAACAATCGAAACAGACCACCGAAATCCTGCCTGCTATCATCACCGTGACACAAGCAGTATTCCCATTGCATACACCAGATCCTCAACCAGCCTCTTCGGGCTTTGGTGTATCTGTGTCTTCACAATTACTGACCGACCAGCACGTATCAAACGCCTAAAACAAAAACTACAGGAGACAACACATGCAATCGATCACCGTAAAAGATGGCACAGAGATTTATTACAAGGACTGGGGAACGGGACAGCCACTTTTCTTTCATCACGGCTGGCCCCTATCCGCTGACGACTGGGATGCCCAGATGATGTTCTTCCTGGGACATGGTTACCGGGTGATCGCTCACGATCGCCGTGGACACGGCCGTTCCACTCAGACCGCAACCGGAAATGACATGGACACCTACGCTACCGACGTTGCCGAACTCGTCGAGGCGCTTGATCTCAAGAACGCCATCCACATCGGTCACTCCACCGGCGGCGGCGAGGTGACTCGTGATGTGGCACGGCACGGTAACGGCAGGGTGGCAAAGGCAGTCCTCATCAGCGCGATCCCGCCGACCTTTATGCAGTCAGAGAAGAACCCAGACGGTGTTACGAAGGAAGTCGTCGACGGCATTCGCAACGGCACGGCGAACCATCGGTCCCAGTTCTACCAGGACATCACGATACCGTTCTACGGTTTCAACCGTCCGGGCGCGGTCGTCTCCCAGGGAATTCGAGATAACTGGTGGCGGCAGGGCATGATGGGTGGCATCAAGGCCCAATATGACTGCGTCAAGGCCCTCTCCGAATCCGAGTTCTACGACGATCTCGCGATAATCGACGTTCCGGTCCTGGTGATGCATGGTGAGGATGACCAGATTTGCCCCTTCCCAACTACAGGAGCAAGGTCCGTCAAGCTCTTGAAGCACGGCACGCTGAAGTCTTACCCTGGCTTGCCGCACGGGATGCCGACCACGCACGCAGACCTGATCAACGCCGACCTGCTCGAATTCATAAAAGCCACTTAGGCGGTCATATCCGCTCGTGGCAATCTGAATCGGGCGGTGCCCACTTATCCGGCCTCGTCGCATAAGCGGGCACTCGCACCGGGTGTCCCATCCTGAGCGCGCCTGATCGCGCGAAGGTTGGGGATACACAAGATCCCTCAGCCGGGTGCCCCATTCATGCGGTCTCATCGAATGAGTGGGGCATTCGCGCAAAGCGTGAACCGTCTCGCTTAAGGGCACGCCTTCAGCCGTGCCGAACAAACATCCGGGGCGAAGCGGCTTCAGACGCTGAGGTCAGTCCTTCATTCGTTCCGCACCGCCCGCCACTCAGCATGCCGTCCATGAATCCCATACATCCCCGACATACGGTTCCCATCCACCTGCCCGCGAAACGTCAGCACATTCCGAGTCTTCGTACTGAACTCGATGTGATGCACGTTTACCATGCCTTCAATCCCACCCGACTGATTCGGCCCCTTGAAATGCCCCGTTAGCCGATTGCCATTCTCATTGATCTGAACGAACTTCTTCACCGTCTCACCGTTATCAATGTTCTTCGAGTAAATCGTCCAGTTCCCTTGCACATTGTCAGGAGGCTGCTGCGCCGCAACCCTACCCACAGCCAGCATCACAAAGGCCAGCGCAACCACCAGCGACTTCGATCAACGATTGCCCATACGAAGCTCCTCAGACGGAACGAAATGAATGTCGGACGATTCTATACACTACCTCAACCGCCGTTCAATAATGGTCAGGACACAAAAAACAACGCGCTTTTTACCACGCACCAACCACACTTGCCACACTTCGCTCCGCTAACAAACCAGCGAAACTTACCAAAAGGAGACACCATGAAACCCGGCGACAAAGTAGAAGACTTCACCTTAAAAAATCAGGACGACCAGGACGTCTCCCTCTCCGACTTCAAGGGCTCCCCCGTAGTCCTCTTCTTCTACCCCCGCGCCGACACCCCCGGCTGCACCATCGAATCCTGCGGCTTTCGCGACGCCTTCGAGCAGTTCCAGAAGGCCGGCATCGTAGTCCTCGGCATCTCCCGCGACACCGTCAAAGCCCAGAAAAAATTCAAGGACAAATACGAACTCCCCTACGACCTACTCGCCGACGACAAGATGACCCTCATCGACCGCTACGACCTAATCAAGCCAAAAAACATGTACGGCAAGCTAGTAAAAGGCGTAAAGCGCACCACCTACCTCATAGGACCCGACCAGCGCCTCATCCACACCTTCGAAGACGTAACCCCCAAAGGCCACGCTGAAGAGGTCCTCGCTCTCCTAAAATCCCACAAATAACACTCCTCCACTGCTGCGGTTTCCTCTGTGGTTGCAGTTTGTTGTTGCGGTTGCTTTTCTTTGCTTGTCATCCCCGAAGGGGATCTGCTTCTGTCCTTTTGCCTTTACTCAATCATCTCGGCCGAAGCAACGGACGGCCCATCGTCCGTTGCACAGCAGACAAAACTACACACTCCCTCTCGACATCCAACCGTCAGGAGACAAAAACCTAGCATGCGAAAACTCCTCCTCACCGTCCTCATGCTCACTCTCCCATCCCTCGCGCAAAACGACACCACCCCCGACCAAACCCTCCTCCAACTCGTCAATCAACACCGCACCGAAGCCAACCTCCCACCCTTAACCGTCGATCCAGTCCTCACCCAGGCCGCCCGCACCCACGCCCAGCGCATGTCCCAGGAAAAAGGCGAACCCCAGCATCAGTACCCCAACGAGCCCGACCTCCCCACCCGCGTCGCCCAGGCCGGAGCCCACTACCCCATGGTCTCCGAGAACATCGCCTCCGGCTCCATCCGCCTCCCTGACCTCGACCGCGCCTGGATGAAGTCCGACTCCCACCGCGCCAACATCCTCGACTCCCGCGCCACCGTCATCGGCATCGCCGTCATCGACAGCCACGGTTCCCTCTACGTCGTCCAAGACTTTGCCCAAACCACGCCCACTCTCTCCCGCGAGGACGTCGAAACCAAGGTCCGCCAACTCCTCGCCGATCAGGGCATCAAGCCCGCCGAAGTCACCGGTATCACCCAGGACGCCCGCACCGCCTGCGTCTCCCACGGCAACTCAGCCCCCAACGCCACCCTCGTCATTCACTTGGAAGGTCCCGACTTCACCGAACTTCCGGACGCCCTGGTCCAACAGCTTCCGCACGGACGCCAGTACACCAGCGCAGTGGGCGCGTGCCCAGCCAAACCCCATAATCAAGAACCCACAGTCTACCGCGTCGCCATCCTGCTCTACTGACGACGCCAATCTCGGCGCCGCAAAAAACCTGTCAAGCCCCAAATCGCCAAATCCCCGCGCCAATCCAGCACAATCGATTTGCCGATCAATTCCACCCAACCTGATAAACTAGAGATAGTAGATAAAAGAAGCCCCCGGCCACCGCCGGGGATTTTCTCTTTTCAGCAGCCAATAAACCATTTATCTTGAATACTTTACAAGCCAGCACCTTGAAAAACGAGGACTTCAGCCCCAAGGTCTAGACCTAAGCCGCATAGATAGAATACTTTAGACCAAAAGTACCGGGGGGGGGATACCCCAGAAAAGGAGAGGGCGAGCCATGCCATCAACCATCCTGACCACCGCCGCCGTCCTCACCGCAACTGCAGGCACTCTTACCTACGCCACCCTATCCGCCGGGTCGCAACTCTTCGGCCCCACCCTCATCGCCCCCGCCCGCCCCAATGAGGTCGCCCTCACCTACGACGACGGCCCTAACCCCGCCGCCACTCCCCACCTCCTCGAAGTCCTCGCCCGCCACCAGGTCCGCGCCACCTTCTTCCTCATCGGAAACTTCGTTCGGCAGTGCCCCGCCCTCGTCCGCCAGATCGCTGCCGCCGGACACCTCATCGGCAACC